>DPLM01000128.1:2999-4335 GCA_003541985.1 Deltaproteobacteria bacterium
GTTCTCAGTTTCTCTCGCATAGCCTCTGGTAGACACTCGATGCCCTGTAGTCTCTCAACGTATTCATTGACCACAGCTTGTCGGTTGGAAACATCTTCACGCAAAATTCCAGCGACTTGCCAGATATCGCTAAGGGCCCAAACCAGTAGCAATATGAGAATACCTACCATCCACCACGAGGAAATTCGGCGTGGAGGTGTAGGCCAATGTCTTGGATAGGCATAGCGCCGTTTCCAGGCAAGCCATTGGCCCCACTCTTCTTGAAGGCGCTCACGTATATCTGGCCGGGCATCAAGACAGGCTACCAGGTCTTCGGTCTGGTCGTTATTCAACTCGTCGCATTGGACCAGTCCTTCTTCACTGCAGGTGTGGCAGCGCAAATGTAGGAAGCGTTCCCTTTCTTGTCCTCTCAGCAAGAGAAGACGCAAATTTGTTGCGCCACAGCCGACACAACATAGTGTGGATGATATAGTCGGCAATTCCTTATGCTGCTCTGAACCAGCCGAAGATATTCCATCAACAACTTGCAATCGCATTGCACTTGTCACGGGCAGGACCATATGATTTTCTATTTTAATTCAAAACTGAATCTTCCTTATTGAGACGCATCACTATGCAAGCTGTGGCACGCAATCCCTGGTTGAACAAACAAAGCCTGACAAATAGCATCGCACTCTCGCTAGTCATTTTTGGGCTATTCTTACCCCATGAAGATGGCAACCCCTGGTTGAGCATGGGCCTGTTCGCTTTTTCAGGTGCAGTGACCAACTGGTTGGCGATTTATATGCTCTTTGAGAAGGTGCCTGGACTTTATGGTTCCGGAGTTATCCCAGAGCGATTTGAAGACTTCAAGGCTGGAATCCACCAGCTCATGATGAATCAGTTTTTCACACCTGAGCGCATCGAGCAATTCCTGCGGGAATCCAATGTCGAAGGTTCGCTGTTGGCATCGGGGGCTGATTCCCTGATGGAACAGTTGGATACGGAGCGGGCCTTTCAGACTATGGTGAGTGTGATTGAGGAATCGTCCTTTGCTCCCATGTTGGCAATGGTGGGTGGCCCCACCGCACTTGCTCCACTAAAAGAACCCTTTGTGGAAAAATTCCGTGAGTTGATTCATGAGATTCTGGCAGATCCTCAAGTTCAACAGACTGTGGAAGAACATTTTCACAAAGCAAATGCTGCAGAGACAATGACTGAACGGATTGAAGGGATTGTTCGGCAACGTCTGGACGAGTTGACCCCAGAGCGAGTAAAGGAGATTGTTGAAGATATGATTCGCCAGCATCTGGACTGGCTGGTGGTTTGGGGAGGCGTTTTTGGCGGTTTAATTGGC
>DPLM01000396.1:0-4473 GCA_003541985.1 Deltaproteobacteria bacterium
TGCCAAGCTCTACGCCTACTGGATTACTGTCAACTATCGAGAAGCCTACGGACTGCACGCCAGCAATGGCATCCTCTTCAACCATGAATCCCCTCTGCGTGGGGAGACCTTTGTTACCCGCAAGATCACGCGAGCTATCGCAGCGATTGTTCAGGGTCGACAGGAGTGTCTCTACCTAGGGAACCTTGATGCTAAGCGAGATTGGGGACACGCACGAGATTATGTTGAGGGAATGTGGCGGATCGTGCAGCAGGAGGAACCCGATGACTACGTGCTGGCCACAGGGATCACCACCAGTGTGCGCGACTTCACAACCCAAGCTTTTGCAGTTGCTGGAATTGAGATCCATTGGGAAGGGACTGGAGAAGCAGAAATCGGCAAAGATGCTCAAACCGGAGCAGTACGAGTACAGATCGATCCACAATACTATCGTCCCACCGAGGTAGACCTGCTGCTTGGAGATGCAACCAAGGCGCGAGAAAAATTAGGCTGGCAGCCCGTCTGTGATCTGCAGCAATTAGTGCAGGAGATGGTTGAAGAAGACCTGCGTACTCCCTGAAATTTATCGGTTTTTAGATTCTTTCAAAACTAGCATTTTCGGTAACAAAAGAAGCATCTGGTAGCAGGAAGGAAAGAAGATTACGAGATAACGGTCTGCTTTGTGCTTATAGTCGGTTAAACGAAATGAAACGGCTGCACAGGGAAGGGTAGCGAGGCGCCAGTAGGCCAGAGCAAGGAAGCTCTGCAAGTTCGTGCTGTCGAGAAAAAAGCCAATGCGCACCTGGGTCGTTCTGCTCTTACTGCTCTTTACCCTCAGCGCCTGTTCACCCTCCAATTGGAGAATTTGCTCGCTGAAGTCCTACAAGCAAGCGTTACTTCTCAACCGCCTCAACTGTTACTGAACCTTTCTGTGATAGTTAGCTATCCGGAGTTGCTTCTGGTTGGCTGGGCTGGGAACGGGACGCTTTTGCTGATTCATTTTTCCCCTCCCGTGTAGCTTCTTCCTCTTCTTCGATTTCTTCTCTCTGCCAATAACCACTTCCTGCTAAGCCAGCAATGTCCTGCCGTAAGTTAGTTTCCAAAACTAATAATTCATGAATGAACTGACCAGAAGCACCAAGATCGACGGTTTGGTTAACATATTCAGAAGAGCGTTGAATGTCTTCCTGATACTCGTTGCGTAGCAATTGAACCAGGTCCAGTTCTGGGTTTTTCTCAGCCAATTGCAATAGTCGGATAGCGCTGTGCAGTTCATCTTGTACCCGTCGAAAGGTCTTCTCGATCTTCTCCAGTTCCCCAACTGTGAAGGGAGAATCCAGGTGCTTGTTCTGGCGATCCAAGGCGTAGTCAAACAGTCCGAGCCGTACGTTGTATTGACGAACCGACTGCACGAGGGTTTTGTAGAAGCGGCGTAGCTCTACGGTGTCTCCAGTTTCGACTCGATTGCGACGGGGAAGTAGTCGCTTCCAGAAGGTCCTTCGATCTCGCTGTCGGCGCAATGAGCCGAGCTCGTTGGCCAGTTCTCGACACAGCTTCCACTCTTTGAGACGTCGACGATACCAGAACCAGAAAAGACCGGGCAGGAATAGCCAGCTAGTCAGCAGGCAGGGCCAGAAGATCCAGAAGCGACGACGCTGGTAACGCTGCAAAGCCTGTTGGTAGGCTTGTTGCAGCACATCCAAGTGTTTATCTTCCAAAGCATTGACCGTACGTTCCGCAACTGGACGAAGGTAGTCGGGGCGTCGCAATGGGGCTTCGTTCATGAAAGGCTTTTCACAGGAAAGAGGGAGAAGAGAACGCAAGATCAAGGGAATACCGGAGCTAACGACAAAACGCAAAATTCTTCCCAGCTTCTGGAACTCTTGCCATTGTCCTACCGAATCATGTTAGAGTGCCAAAATTATTGAGTCAGTGTGCATCATGAGCAGCAACCGCCAAAACGTTTGCTCCTGTCGAGACAACTTCTCCGTACTCCGCAAAGAGAGGACATGAGCCAGCCTGCCCCGATCAAACCACTGAAAGTTTTACTGCCAGCAGATCTCCAGAAGCGACTGCAGGACTCAGTGAAGCGCCGCCTCGGGCGTTTCAAGTTGGAGCCGCAGTTTGATCTCTATCCGCCCCGCAAAAGCGCTCCTAACGATGGCATAATCAAGGTTGCCCTACCACACCGATTATCTGGGGGACTGCGCAAGATCAACACGCTCAGCAAGATCTTAGAACTCTACCTCGTGCGTGGCCCAAGCCTCTGGCACCGGGTGAGGTTTACTGACGAAAAATCAGATGATCCACGACGGGAACGCTACCAGCAGCTCCAACAAGACATCGGCCAACGCGAAAAATCGAAGGAGTTTCTGCGTGCCATTCATCAGAAGCTAGTACTGAAAGAGAAAGAATTCTACCTAAAGGAGGAGCAGGAAATCGTCAAGGAGCTACAGGGGATGTTAGAGCAAATGGAGCTGGAAGATGCTTATTGGGCCGGGCTAGACCGGATCTTTAACGACACCGTAGCGGAAGTGACTGGGATCACGACCCTGGAAGGACTGATGAAGGGCCTGATGCACATACTCATCGTAGATGACCTGGGAGATCGTACACTGAATGGCCTGACAGGCCGCGGGCACAAGCGCAAGCTACTGACTTCTCTTACCTTACGAGAACTGACCCTGCAACATCGAGCCTACATCAAGGAACACCCAAAACTTGGTAATTTGAGTATCAGTGAGTTCCTGCACGACAGCGAACAATTCCATCAGTACGATTTGATTCTGCTCAACCAGTGGGATGTCAATCAACAGAAATTCATGGTGCGGCTCGGTGTGCGCCAAAAAGCGATCCTGAGCAAGAAGGAAGAGGCGATGATGAAGCGTCAGGATTCGCTGGAAGACAACATCGCCAAACTACAGAAAGAGCGTAAAGATCTGAAAAATCGCCTGCGTACTACGATCGAGCAACTCAAGGAGATCGAGGAACAGAATCCAGATTCAATCAGCAGCAACGCGGAAAAGAAGTACCAACGCCTGCGTACTGTGAGAAGCCGGCTGGTCGAAGATCTTAAGCGCAAGACTCTGAAGGTTCGTGAATTGGAGCGCCCGATTAATACGGACAGTGAACTCACTTTCAAGGACTATGACCTCTACGAGGTGATCATCGAAAGGCAAGGCTTCCAGCAGTGGATGCAGTCCCAAGTCGACGGTATTAGTAGTATCTTTGGAAGCTCTGGGCAGAAAAAAGAGAATGTCCTCAACCAGATGCTCAACCTTGGAGAGATTACTCGCCAGCTACGCAAGGAGTGTCTGCAGCTACAGACACTGCAGCGCACCGTCACCCAACTGCAGGAGCAACTGACGGCCTATGCGACGGAGCATGGAATCACCACAGGGAAAAAGACGATCGAGGACGTGATGGAAGATCACCTGCTGGACAAGCTCGAATACATCTTTCTTGGAGGGCAACTCGCTCAGGAGTTAGCCCAGCAAGCAGCCCAGCGAGTAGAAGTTCCCAAAACCACGCCTGATTCTGATTCTACGGCGGTTCCAGGATAGATGCCCCTTGGCATTGGATTTATCGCTGCTGCTTCCCCACGCTCCTTTCCAAACTTAGCAACTTGGCTGTGTCACTCCCAAAAACCCTGTGCCGTTACTAACTCAAACAGGAAAGCGCGCTCTCCTTTTGTTCCCGCTTGTTCCCTGCCCGCAACTCGTGCTAACTTTGCTGTCTTATTTCAATCATCCGTCCCAATGCCCTAGTCAGTCGGAGTCACATGTCCCAGTCTTTCCGGATCGAAAAAGATTCGATGGGGGAGGTACAAGTCCCTCAAGACGCCTACTACGCCGCTCAAACTCAACGTGCTGTTGATAATTTTCCTGTCAGCGGACTGCATCTCAGCCGCTCACTGATTGCTGCACTGGGTTATATCAAGCAGGCTGCAGCCAAGGTCAATGGTGAATTGGGACATCTACCCGCAGAAATAGCCGAAGCCATTCAAAATACAGCTGGCGAGGTGATTGCCGGCAACCTAGATACCCACTTCCCGATTGATATCTACCAGACTGGTTCCGGGACCTCAAGTAACATGAACGCCAACGAGGTAATCACCAACCGAGCGATGGAGCAGGCTAATGGCAAATTGACACGTGCGATTCATCCAAATAACGACGTCAACTTTGGTCAAAGTTCCAATGATGTGTTCCCCACGGCTATCCGGATTGCAGCTACTCTACAGGCGCGCCAGCAGTTGATCCCTGCGCTTCAACACCTACACGATACATTTCTGGCCAAAGGAAACGAATACGCCCATGTGGTCAAGACTGGACGAACCCATCTTATGGATGCCATGCCCATAACCTTTGCCCAGGAGTTCAGTGGCTACGCCCGCCAGATCGAACTGAGCATCGTCCGAGTGGAAGCGACCTTAGAACGCTTGTGTGAACTACCTCAAGGAGGAACTGCTGTCGGCACGGGGATCAACACCGA
>DPLM01000396.1:4875-5597 GCA_003541985.1 Deltaproteobacteria bacterium
AACCACTTTGAAGCTCAGGCGACTGTGGACGCTCCTGTGGAACTGAGCGGACAGCTAAAGACCGTTGCTGTTAGCCTGATGAAGATTTGCAATGATTTACGCTGGATGAATTCTGGTCCCAATGGAGGTATCGGCGAGATTCAACTGGCCGCCCTTCAGCCAGGCTCCTCAATAATGCCGGGCAAGGTTAATCCAGTCATCGAAGAATCCACCGCGATGGTTTGTGCCCAAGTCATTGGGTATGATGCCTCGGTTAGTATTGGCGGACTCTCTGGCAATTTTGAATTGAACGTAATGCTGCCGATGGTTGCCCATAGCCTACTGGAATCGATCCGCTTGCTGGCAAATGCTTCGTGGAACCTAGCGAATCGTTCTGTTTCTCGAATTGTTGTTCGGGAAGACCACATCGCTGCTTCAGTTAGCAAGAACCCAATCCTAGTCACTGTGCTCAATCCCCTGATCGGCTACGACTTAGCTGCCAAGATCGCCAAGACTGCTTTTGCTGAAAATCGCTCCCTCAAGGAAGTCGCCCTGGAACTGGCAGGTGACCAATTGACCGAGGCTGAATTGGATCAGGCCCTCGACCCCGTCAAGATGACAAAAACCGGCTTTGTCGAGTAACAAATCATGTCTTTTTGGCCTGCTGACCCTACATTGACTGCTCTTATTTCTTCTGGAGAACCCATGCAATCCATCAATAACGTAAATGTTAAGCAAATTAC
>DPLM01000336.1 GCA_003541985.1 Deltaproteobacteria bacterium
TAGTACGGGATTTCTAAAGGCAAGGGAGTGTAAAAGATATCTTGTGCAAGGAGCAATTGGCACAATTCTCGGCAGAATGCTCAACGAGCAGGGCCAGCAGATTTATACAGAAATGGATGATCGGATGATCGGCGTATCCCTCGACGAAATCAAAAGCATTCCTTGCCGATTGGCAGTGGCCGGGGGTTCACAAAAAGTTGAGGTTGTACGAGCTACCCTCCGAGGACAATATCCAACCCACTTGGTCACAGATTATAAAACTGCAAATGCATTACTTAGTTGATTCAAAGTCTCAGGATGGGAAATGAACATGGCGCAGAGATTTGTCATTGGAATCGACAGTTCTACGCAATCGACAAAAGCGATTGTTTGGAATGAAAAGGGCCAGCCAATTTCTGAGGGTAGGGCGCTGATTAGTATGAAAATGCCTAAACCAGGTCACGCTGAGCAGGATCCTCATGAATGGTGGGATTCTTTTAAAATTGCTTTAGGGCAAGCAATTAAAAAAATCGACCCAATGAGAGTAGAGGGTATCTCTATTTCTAATCAAAGAGAAACTGTAGCTTTTCTGGATCATGATGGAACTAGTTTACATGATGCAATGGTTTGGCTTGATGAAAGGGCTGCTAACGAGGTTGAAAGTTTGTGCAAGATTGTGGGAGGAGAACAAATTCACAAAATTTCAGGAAAACCAATTGACCCCACACCTGTTTTGTATCGGCTGAGGTGGTTAAGCAAAAACAAACCAGAAGTTCTTGAAAAGACACATCGAATCCTTGATGTGCAAGGTTACCTTGTATTTCGTTTGACAGGAACCGCCAAAACTAGTTGGACAAGCGCAGATCCTTTTGGAACTTTCGACATCCACAAAAAAGTCTGGTCCAGCACTTTGCTTGATCATGTCGGGGTAAGCACAGATCAATTCCCTGAAGCGCTATGCCCAGGTGAAGAGATCGGAAAGATTTCAGAAAAAATCGCCTCAGAATTTAACTTGCCGATGAACCTAAAAGTATTTGCAGGTGGAGGAGATGGTCAATGTGCAGGGCTTGGTGTAAATGCCATTGCAGGGGGACGTACCTATATGAATCTTGGGACAGCTATCATCGCAGGGGCTTCGTCTAAAGATCTGCGTTTGAGTAATTTCTGGCGAACTCTCATTTCCCCAACGGGTGAGGGCTATTTCTTAGAATCTGTCCAGAGGGCAGGGGCTTTTTTCGTCAACTGGTTTTTGGAATGCCTTGGGAGCGGTAAGCGCACAGGAGAAATTTTCTCTCGGCTTGAGGGACAAGCCTCTAAAATTGACATTGGTTCAGAAGGAGTTATCGTTCAGACCCATCTCTCAGGGTGCATGGATCCTCATTGGGATCCCTCTTCAACCGGAGCGTTTTTGGGGCTGAGAACTCATCACACACAAGCACATCTTTATCGAGCTTCCCTCGAAGCGTTGACACTAGAATCCGCCCGCGCCATGAAAAAAATGGCCAGTGAGGGGGTTGAACTACAAAAGATCAATGTGATCGGTGGCGGAGCCCAAAGTCCGCTCTGGATGAAAATGATTGCTGACGCAGCCCAACTCCCTGTTCAAAGGAGTCTTTCAAATGAAGCTTCTTCCTTGGGGGCTGGAATTTCAGCTGCTGTAGGTACGGGTTGGTTTGCAAATTTTGAAGAGGCAGCAGCTGCAATGACAAATGAGGCGGAGCTAATCGAGCCCGATCAAAAAGTTGCTGAGAAGTGGCAAGATTTGTCAAGCAAACAAGCACGTCCTTATAAAATCCTGAAGCAGATTTAAATTTCATTTTTGCCAAATTCGCAGAAAATCAGCTTAAGTCTAAAAATTCAATTAACTTTATGAATACAGGATTATGACCAACTCAAAAAATGAAGAAAGCTAATGGATCTTCTTCTGGGAATTGACGCAGGTACTTCAGTGATTAAAGTTGTTGCCTTCGATCTAAAGGGCAACCAAATTCAAGTAGCAGCCAAAGCAAATCACTATGAAATTCTATCAAACGGAGGGGTTGAGCAGGAACTTGATCGAACTTGGACGGACACCCTTGAAGTCATTCGCCAGATTCTAGAAAAACTGGATGGGAATCAAATCGTTGGTATTGCAGTGACAGGTCAGGGTTCTGGGACTTGGTTGATTGATGAGGACGGAAGCCCTGTTGGACGAGGTTGGTTATGGTTAGATGCAAGGGCTGCGGACTTGGTCGAAAGCTACGGTAAATCCTCCAAAGCTAGAAGACGTTTTGAGTTGACAGGTACTGGGTTAGCTTCATGTGACCAGGGGCCTCAATTACTGTGGATGAAAAAACATCATCCAGAAATTCTTCAAGAAAGCACAACAGTATTCCATTGTAAGGATTGGCTTTATTTTAATCTGACTGGCGTCAGAGCTACCGATCCCTCAGAGAGCGTCTTCAGTTGTGGCGACTTTCGACACCGAGATTTTTCTGATGAAGTCATCGAACTGCTAGGACTGACTGAACAGAAAGCTTTGTTTCCCAAAGTGATTGACGGAACCAAAAAATACCATCCACTTTCAGACAATGTAGCTAAGCTTTGCGGTCTGCAATCCGGTATCCCAGTTATGTTGGGATATGTCGATGTAATCTGTACAGCTCTCGGCTCTGGCCTCTATGACCCAGGCTATCAAACAGGATGTACGATCATCGGTTCGACAGGTATGCACATGCGCTATGTAGATTCTGTTGATGAGATCAAACTCAACCAGGAATCAACAGGCTACACGATGGTTTTTCCTGTTGACGGGACGTACAGTCAAATGCAGTCAAACATGGCTGCGACACTCAACATTGATTGGATGTTAGACCTCGCAATTGATGTTTTGAAATTCCAGGGCATTCAAAAAAATCGTTCGGATCTTTTCATAGATTTGGATCAACAGATCCTGGATGCATCACCTGCAGAATTTCTTTATCATCCCTACATATCGCAAGCTGGTGAAAGAGGACCTTTTATCAATGCGAACGCCAGAGCCAGTTTCATTGGGCTTTCTTCTAAGCACGGCTATTTCGATATGTTGCGAGGAGTTTATGAAGGACTTTCTTTCGCAGCAAGAGACTGCTACGAGTCAGCAGGTGGAGTTCCCGCTGAAGTTCGACTCTCAGGCGGGGCCGCTCGTAGCAAAGCCCTAAGAAAGATCATGGGATCTGTCTTGAAGACTCGATTTCGTACTGCTGAAAGAGGAGAAGCAGGAGCTTCGGGAGTAGCAATGATGGCTGCAGTTTGTTTAGGAATTTATCCCAACATGGCAGCATGCGTAAAAGATTGGGTTCACCCATATTTGAGTGAAGCTGAAGAATATGATGCCTCAAAAGGGCAAATTTATGATTCACTTTATCATAATTACGTTGAAGCGCGCGGGGCTTATCCTCCGATTTGGCAATCATTAAAAAAACAAGGAGAATTGCTTGGAACCTAGAAAGATTGCCATCATCGGTGATCAATTTATGAAGACTGAAATCTTTAGAGAACACCTCGAAAAAACTTGTGGCAGCAATCACTTCTTTAAGGAACTGGAGTTGCCTTGGCCTGATAAGCCGATGGAGCATGGATACGAAAAACCCGGAATGGCAGGCCTCAAAGAATACATGGGTGATCCCGATGAAATTGTCAGATTCATTGGTGATTCAGAAATTGTTGTGGATCATCTTGCTCCTTTCTCAGAAGAGATGTTCGACAGACTTAAAACCCTTCGTCTCATCGCTGTCTCTCGTGGGGGTCCAGTTAATATTGATATGGAGGCCGCTCGTAAGGCAGATGTCAAAGTGGTCAATGTTCCAGGCAGAAATGCAAGCGCTGTTGCAGAGTTCACAATTGGTGCAATCTTAGCCGAAACAAGGCTGATCCGCTTGGGCCATGAATCTCTTCGAAATGGGACTTGGCGTGGTGATCTTTATCGGGCTGACGTCACTGGCAGAGAACTCTCACAGATGACTGTCGGATTGATTGGCTATGGTCATATCGGAACAAAGGTTGTGAAACTTCTTCAGCCTTTTGGGTGCCAAATCCTCGTCTGTGATCCATATGTGGAGTTGAGTTCTGACGACAAGGAGAATGGTGTGCAACAGGTCGATTTAGATGCTTTGCTAGAGAAATCAGACATTGTCAGTTTGCACTCAAGGGTGACAAAGGAAACCACTGGTTTCATCAATCAAGAAGCCTTCCACAAGATGAAGAAAGATGCTTACTTCATCAACACTGCTCGTGGTCCGATGGTGGATTACCAGGCTTTAACCAATACACTCACCAGCGGTCATTTGCGGGGAGCTATGCTGGAAACTTTTGGAGTAGAGCCAGTTCCTTCAGATTGGCCTTTGCTAAAACTTGATAACGTAACGCTGACACCTCATATCGCTGGCGCTTCCTTGCGCACAGTTGAGTATGCTGCTGAACAGGCTGCAGAAGAAGTTCAACGGTATATTTCCGGTCATCCCCCGCTAAATCCTTGTTAAAATCTCCAACTAGTAGATATTTTTTTCATGAATGATTCAATATTTAATTTTTCAAAAAGTCCAGAATTTCAGAGATTTTGTCAACTCTCCGCTGAGATCGGAAGGAATCCATTATTGGTACAGGGAGCAGGTGGAAATACATCCATTAAAGAAAACAGTCTACTTTGGGTGAAAGCATCCGGCACCTGGTTATCAGAAGCGTCTGAAAAAAAGACCATGGTTGCTGTAGACCTTACCAAGTTACAGCAAGCAATGATGATGAATGACGAGCAGGTGGAAAAGCCTCAATATTTTAAAGCAGACTCAAATGAACCCCTTCGTCCATCCATTGAGACAGTGGTTCACGCATCATTAAAACACCGGGTTGTGCTCCATGTTCACTGTGTAGAAACAATCTCTTGGGCTGTCCTTCAAAATGCTGAAAAGTTTTTAGCTACTCCTTTAGGAGGCCTTGATTGGGTTTTCATTCCTTACAGAAGACCCGGATTACCGCTGGCTCGTGAGATACAATCAAAGATCACAAACAAAACGAATGTCTTGATCCTTGGAAATCATGGGTTGGTCGTAGCAGCCTCTTCAATTGAAGAGGCGCATAAACTTTTATTGGAAGTACACCAAAGGCTTAGGCGCTCTAAAAGAGAGGTCAAAATACCGAAATCTAATTTCGTTCTTCCAGCAGCATCTTACTATCGAGCAGCTGAATTCTTTGCCCAAGGAATAGCCCACGATACTATCTCTTTAGAAAAGGTAGAGAAGGGTTCGCTTTATCCT
>DPLM01000073.1 GCA_003541985.1 Deltaproteobacteria bacterium
CAGATGCAGCAAGCCCTCAACTCTGTCGATAACTTTGGCAAGGATGTGGATTCGGTATTGGACAGCCTCCACAGTAGCGCAAATCTGCAAGCAGAAGTGCGGCAAGCACGCAGCATGTATGAGCGAGCAATGGAAGTGCAGCAGTCTCTGCAAAAACTTTATCGACATTTACGCTCTGTAGAAAGTGCTTGACCGAGCGGAATTTTTTGCCCGAAACTCTTGCCACTTCTTGATTTTACTCTACTAATCAGAACCTATGAAATTGCCTCCTGATTCACTCTCCAGTTTGCAGGGCAAAAACCTACTGCCCGATCCGTCCCGACCCAGTGTCGCTGAATCTGGCGCCAACATTGGACAAACATTTGAACGGATGCTGATGGAAGTTAATCGTCAGCATCAGGAAGCCGAGCAGAAGCAAGTAGAGTTGTTGACAGCCTCTGAGAAAGATATCCACGGAACTGTCATTGCCATGGAGAAAGCAGAAATCTCACTGCGACTGCTGCTGCAGGTACGCAACAAACTAACAACAGCTTACGAAGAAGTTATGCGGATGCAGGTCTGATCTATTTGTTGTGGCTCCTGTAGAACTTTTTGAAAGCAGACAGTGGAATCAATTTTGCTGTCATCGCACGCACAACCGTATAAGCAATCATAGGCGTTGAATGCTAAAACGTAAGACTTTCCTGAAAATAACCACTTATTGCGAAGAACTGTAAACAAGTCTTCGATCAATTTTCTATTGTAGTATATCCGCTCAAGGCACTTTAGATGGCAGAGCAGGCCGGCGTTCTGGGTGACGTACGACTCCAGTTCCAAGATTTTTTCGGTTCTTTAAGTATTGCCAAACGGGTTACCGTTCTGGTATCGCTGCTGATCGTCCTAGTCGGGATGATCTCGATCATTATTATTTCCAACCAAGATAGTTGGGCTCCACTCTACTCAAATTTAGAGACTCAGGACGCCGCACGCATCGTACAAAAACTTCAAGAAAATCAGATCCCTTATCTGCTCGGTCCTGGTGGAAACTCCGTAATGGTACATCCGGAAATGGCTGATCAAGCTCGCTTGACGTTGGCCAGTGAAAAGGTGCTGCCAGGCGGCGGTGTTGGCTTTCTCGACCTTTTCGAACAGCCAGCGCTGGGCGAAACAGAATTTCAGCAGCAGGTCAAATATCGGATTGCTCAAGAGGGGGAGTTAGCGCGTCTGATTGGTATGATTGAGAGCATTGATCGGGCTAAAGTCTCATTGGCTGTTCCGCAGAAAACCTTGTTCTCAGATTCTCAAGAAGAAGGCTCAGCTTCAGTGGCTCTAACTGTTAAATCTCAAGGTATTTCAGAAAAACAGGTCGAAACTGTTGTTCATTTGGTTGCAGGTGCTGTCGAAGGTTTGGAGCCTCGTCGAGTCAGAGTTACTGACCAGAAAGGGCGCTTGTTGACCGAGGGAATGGATGATCAGACTGTCGGTGGACGTTTGGATGAACACTACTCCTACAAGCGACGCTTGGAGATGGAATTGGAGCAGAAAGTGATTGCCCAGTTAGAAGAGGTCGTTGGGGAAGATCGAGTGCGAGTCAACGTCAATGCAGTGCTCCAATTCGACCGTGAGACAATTCGTGAGCAATTGATTGATCCCGATCAGACTAGCGTTGTCAGTGAACAACTTGTGGACGAAGCCTCGACTGGAACACGTTCCATCCCAGTTGGTCCTGCTGGTGTAACTACCAATCTTCCAGAAGCTACAGGTCGTGAGGCGGCAACTGTTTCTGAATTTGCCAAGAAGAATTCTACAAGAAATTATGAAACATCTCGGCGCGAAATAGTTAAAGAAACGGCATCTGGCCAAGTTTTACGATTGACGGTTTCAGTTTTGTTGGACAATAAGCGCCCACAAATTCTTGATGAGGGTGGAAACTATGTCGGTCGAGACAACATTCCTTGGTCCGAAAACGAAAAAGAAGAGATTCAGAGCCTGGTCCGTAACGCCATTGGTTTTAATGAGTCCCGTGGAGACCGAGTTTCAGTGGTCAACATGCCGTTCGGCAAAGCTGTTGAAGAAGATAAGGCAGCTGAACTGGAAGCGACCCGTGTTCGCAACCAGTTTATATTAGATCTCATACGCTACGTTGCCTTGGGTGCTGCTGTACTAGCACTGATCATGTTGGTCATCCGCCCCATGGTCCAGCGTTTGAGTACCAAGCCTGCAGATCTTGATCTACTGATGGGCCTGCCAGCAACCATTGGTGAACTGGAAGGTGAGGAGCTCGAGATTCCAACTGAACGTGAATCTGGACTACCTCCTCGCGAAAAAATTCTCGAGATGGCCAAGGGAGATCCAATCAAGACTGCGGGCCTCGTACGTACCTGGCTACGCGACAAGAAGTAACAAACCAAGACAGTCTTGGTGGCTATCTTGGAATCCCTGCCGTTCTCTCTTACTTTTCCCTCTAATAACTCCTGTCTTATGAGCTCACCAGAGGCCCTTGAGCAATTTACGCTACCCAGTTTTGATGAGGATGTTGAAAGTCAAGAACCAGGCCGTCCTCATCGCAAACCTGACGTAGCTCCCCCTCCAGTACCAACTGGTGAAGTCCCTGAGCATCTTGCCAAGGGGAAAGAATTTGAAGCCATCCAATACTTCGAGGGCTATGACGCCTCTTACCAGGAATCTTCACACAGTTCTGCTTTTGGCGATTTAGATACTGGAGAAGAGTCTTATTCAGACGAGGAAAAGCAAGAGCTGGCGAGTGTTTTTGCAACAGATAATTTCATCCGGGAGAATTCGCTACTGACGGACGCAGAAGCCTTTGCCAAGTCAATTCGAGAAGGAGCTCAGCTTTATAAACAGCAACTTTTGCTGAAGACCGAGAAAGCAAACTTGGAGGCAGAGCAGTTCAAGCATGAAGCACTCACGCTAAAGCAAACTATGGAGGACGAACGGCAGTCCGTCCTCAGAGAAGCTCATATAGCAGCGGATAAGGTCAAGGATCAAGGATATCAGGAAGGTTTTGATGCAGGCCTGCAGGCCGGAATTGAGAAACGTTTCCAAGAGTCAGAATACTTGGCAAATCAGATGAACGGCGTCATTGAACAGCTTGCCAATCTGCGGCAAGTTGTCCGCTTTCAGGCAGAGCAGGAGTTGGTTCAGTTGGCAGTCCTGATCGCCAAGCAGGTGGTAGTACAAGAGTTGATGATCAATCCAGAGATGTTACAGAATATCTTAGTCAAGGCACTCCGGGAAATTGAATCAAAAGGTAAGATTCAGGTGTTCCTGCACCCAGAAGACTATGAATTCATGAAAAATACCGGGGTTGACCTTGATCAGTACATGGGAGAGGAGCAGACCCTCGTACTCAAGGTCAATCAGGAAGCAGAGCCAGGGTCCATCTTTATTGAAACTGATGATGACGTATTAAACTTCACTTTCCAGCAGCAGTTTGAGCAAATTGAGGAGGAACTAAGTCAACGACTAGCAGAACGCCAGGTACAAATGCACTCTGTGGATATGGATGCCTACGATTTTGCCGTACAGGAAGAACCGCAAGCTGCAGCAGGCGATCCTACAGTGCAAGGGACTGAATCCGCAGGACAACACGTTTTGACAGCGCCTGAGGAGCAGGGGAATCAAGTGGCCACGGAGGAGATTCTTGAGTCGACAGCAGTAGCAAAAGGAGAAGAAGAGTTGGTAGACGCTGTCGATGCAAATGCTGACATAGATCCAGCTGAACTTTTCGGAGAACCCTCGCCGACAGAACCCTCCGCAGAATCAGATACAGTGATAGATCCAAACGAGTTGTTCGGAAATTTTGATGAACACTGAAGCTGCTGAGCAAATACGCTACTCCCACCTTGGTCCCTACCTGAAGACAGTAAAGCGCTTTAAGCCTTTACGAGCGGAAGGCCGGGTGACCCAGATGATTGGTCACTTGATTGAGGCTACCAATCCTGGCTGCTCAAAGGGTAGCATGTGCTTCCTCTATGATCCGCAAACTCGTGTCTCTGTCCCAGCTGAGGTAGTTGGATTTCGGGAAGACAAAATCCTAGTGATGCTGCTTGAGCAGATGACCAATGTAGGCCCCCACTGCCGAATCCTTTACAATCACCGAGATCCAAGTATTCGTGTTGGAGAAGGTCTTTTGGGTCGTGTGATTGATCCGCTAATGAGGCCGATTGACGGCCAAGGAGAACTATTCACGCACACGGAAACGCCTCTCTATCCTCCTTCAATCAATCCTCTCAATCGACCTCGTGTTTTCGAACCACTCGATGTAGGCGTCCGGGTCATCAATGGGACATTGACCTGCGGCCGTGGACAGCGCGTAGGAATTTTAGCAGGTTCTGGAGTTGGTAAGTCTGTGTTGCTTGGAATGATGGCCCGCTATACTGATGCGGATGTAAATGTGATTGCTCTGATTGGGGAGCGTGGACGTGAGGTCAAAGATTTCATTGAAGGAATTTTAGGACCAGAGGGTATGGCTCGTTCCATCGTTGTGGTTGCGACATCGGACCAGCCAGCTCTACTGAGATTACGAGGTGCCTTTGTAGCGACTGCGATTGCAGAGTTCTTTCGTACGCAAGGCAAGGACGTGCTCTTGACCATGGATTCTCTGACGCGCTTTGCGATGGCCCAACGAGAAATTGGATTGGCAGCTGGAGAACCACCAACCACCAAAGGCTACCCACCTTCAGTATTCGCGATGATGCCTAATTTACTTGAGCGAGCGGGAACTCAAGGAGAACGTGGCTCTATCACAGGCTTCTATACCGTGTTGGTGGAGGGAGACGATGCGAATGATCCAATTGGTGATGCAGCTAGGGCGATTGTGGACGGCCATATTGTCCTCAGTCGTGATCTTGCTGCGAAGGGGACCTATCCAGCGATTGATCTATTACTCTCAGCCAGTCGGGTGATGCCAGAAGTGACCTCAGAATTACACCAGAAGATGGCACAGCTGTTTCGCGGAACCTTAGCTACCTACCGAGAAGCAGAGGACCTGATCAACATCGGGGCTTATGTGCGAGGTAGTAATTCTGAGATTGACTATGCCATCCAGAAGTACCCAATGATGCTGGAGTTTGTACGCCAGGGAATGCGTGAGAATACTCCTTTCGAAGAATGTGTTTCTCAGTTACAGAATATTTTTGGTGATCGTCTTCAGTAGGCTCTTTTTCTCTTGATTCAGGACTCCTCATTGTCGAGTCCTTTTCAGTGCAAACGCACAATTCTGTTTCTTCCTTCTTCCGAATAAATCAGACTCTGTCCATCAGTTGTTAGACTTTGCGGAGTGATAGCGCTGATGGGAAATGGATTATTGTCTGCAGGACTGCCATTTAGATCATAGCGATGAATTTTATGGTCATCAGTTCCTACATAGATGTATGGCCCATCTGTAATTATGCTAATGGGTTGGCTGTTTAAATTGATTATTTTGTCAAACGTACAGTTGGTCCACTCTTGTTCCTTGCAATCATTGAGGTCAATTCGTTTGATTGCTGAGTTTTCCTTATCAGCGATGTAGAGCTGAGATCCATTAGTAGTTAGATCTGTAGGTAAATTTAACTTATCTGAATCACTTGAGCCGCTACCACATCCAGGTTCTGGCGGTAGCAAAGATGTGACTATGTTTGTATCTAGATCAATCCGGCGAATGGTGTTGTTGCATGTGTCTGCAACGAAGAGCGAATCCTTGGTATTCGTGAACGCATTGGGCGCATTGAACTGTGCTGAGATGCCAGAACCATCTGTGTAGCCTGTGCTTCCACCACCAGCAATTACAGTAGGAGTACCGCCTGCTAGTGAAACCTCAAGCACGCGACGAAATCCGCGATCTAAAATATAGAGATATGTTGAT
>DPLM01000050.1 GCA_003541985.1 Deltaproteobacteria bacterium
ACACATTTTTGCATTTCTCCCTCAAATTCACCGAGCATCGCTTTAAATTCTTCGAACGAACAATCAAAAGTTGTGATCACACAAATATTCATTACGATTCTCCTCTAATTTATACACTGAATAACCACTTCCGAAACCTGAAAGACACCAATTCAACAATCTTTGATTTTCAGAGCTTGGCCCTGATAGATACATCCAACAATGCGAGGCATGTTTTTCAGGTAGAAATGCTCAACTGGCTTCATCACAAAACGTTGTGAGCGAATGATATTTTCGATAGGTCGATTCAACTGACACCCATCCCCAATAAAATTTTGAAATGGATTCATAAATTCCTGCCAACTCGCTATTTTTGAATCAGGAGAAAGACCATGTTCTAAAAAATGAAAACAACCTCCAGGTTTTAGCACCCGCCAAATTTCGCTCATTGCTTGATTTACAGAGGCGATGCTACAAAGCGTGAATGTACTGACAACACAGTCGAAACTCTCACTTTCCATAGGTAAAGATTCTCCTTCCAGTTCGTGCTGATAAATCGGAATATTTATCTGCGCAATCCGACTGGCCGCCTTAACATGCATCTTCGGGTTATTGTCCACAGCATGTACCTCTTGAACACTCTCAGGGTAATGCAGCAGATTTAGGCCTGTGCCAAACCCAATTTCTAAAACCCGTCCGTGCGTCTCTCTTACGCAGTACTTCCTAAGAGGCTCTAACTCACTAATGGAGAGTGCCCAATCACAGAGACAAGGAAACAGATACTGGGAGTACAATTTCTGGAGCATTACGAGTGCTGAAGTTTTTCAAACATGCTGATCCTGAAGACTAAACAGTCTTATTCCCAAGAATCAAAGACTAGCTTAGGCATAGGTGGGGGTGGTGCTTTCAAATCCATACCATGAAACTCTGCCGCTTTTTGTTTCATTTCCTCAGGCATTGATTCCATCATCTTTGCCCAACTAGCCAGCGGATCCTTGCCCTCTAGAGTAATGATGACAAAGTCGCCGCCTGGGGTTTCCTGCAGAAAAGACCTCTCGTGCACTCCTACCTCATCCCGGACTCGGACAGTTTCAGCCCGACCAGGGCCATTAAAGCCTTCATCCAGAAACTTTTGCCACTCCTCTTTTTTACCCGGTAAGATCGGTAACGCCATTGCTATCATCGCCATTTTGAAACTCCGTGATTCCTAACTTCAATGCATAAAGCGAATCTCGCTTAAGTAAGCCACTAAACAGAACATAGTGGCTTTGCCATTCCATTGTTATCAACCAATTGGTAGTCTTCAGTCAAGACCTAATCTCGCCTTCAATCCTTAAATCATCGGAGAATCTTTTTCCAAAAAGAGTACTAGGTTTCGACTTCCGCTTTGCGGCTAGTTCCGCTAACAATTCGCAGTTCTTTCAAATTTCTTGAAATCAATTCTAGGAGTGCAAACCATGAAACTAGGACGCTACGGAGCCAAGGGTAAGGAGTTACCCAGTATATTGATAATGATGGAAAGCTGCGATCTCTGGCTGGCTTGGTCAACGAGGAGAGTGAGCAATTTCTCTCAGACAAGGGCCTTGCGGAACTAGGTCGTATGAATCTTAGCAAACTCCCGCTGGTTCCTGGGAAACCTCGGTTTGGTTGTCCCGTTGCTAATGTCAGCAAGTTTATGGCAATTGGCCTAAACTATATGGATCATGCCAAGGAGACCAACTCTCCAATTCCCAAAGAGCCAATCATATTTATGAAAGCTCTAAACTGTCTTCAGGGGCCAAACGATAACGTGATGCTCCCTCGAGAATCGGTCAAGACTGACTGGGAGGTCGAACTGGGAATCGTGATCAGCAAAAAAACTCGATATGTCACCAAGGAAAACGCCTTGGATCATGTTGCGGGCTATGTACTGGTCAATGATGTTAGTGAGCGCGAATTTCAGGCGGAGCGTGGTCCTTAATAAGACAAGGGAAAAGGCCGCGACACCTTCGGTCCAGTTGGCCCCTATCTAGTGACTCGTGATGAGGTAGAAGACCCTCAAAATCTGGAGCTTTAGCTAAACGTCAACGGCAAGCGGATGCAGACAGGCAACACCAAGACAATGATCTTTCCTGTGAAGGAAATCATCAGCTATGTCAGCGAATTCATGACCTTGTTTGCCGGTGATATCATCACTACTGGCACGCCTCCTGGAGTTGGTTCTAGTATGAAGCCTCAGGTTTTCCTGAAGGCAGGTGATGTGATGACCCTCAGCATCAGTGGATTAGGAGAGCAGCGGCAGACGGTCGTTCCCTTCAAGCTATAGGGCTTTTTGGGTTGACCAACATCAAAAAAACAGTTTTGATCAACCTGATAGTGATGCAGTCTTTGATACATGACTAATGGTGATGGCAATTTCAATGTGGGTTGGGTCACATTTATGGGTTAATGACGAAGACTGTGGACTTTTCAATTAGATTAATAGTTGCGCGTCAAACCATTTAACAACTGGTTGTAAACACTGTCTTCAAGGATGGTGAGCATCTCTTGACCAATTGCTGTTTCACTGAGCTTAGTTTTCACGGCTTCAGGCGTACTCGGAAATTCATCATTCCCTGAGGCATGATCTTTAATCTCCCGATACTCCACCAACAGGTTCATCAGAAATTCTATGCTCGCACAGGATGGATCAACACAAGTGCCAGTAATAACACCATTGACTGCCTCAGTATTTTCAGGATGGCGATACCAGGGGTATTCACCAGCCATTGCTTCCCAGGTCAATCGTGTAAGAGTGCTCTGGTTCCAATTGCATCCTACTGAAGTTTCTTCTCCACAACCTGTTGAGCTAGCCGAAAACTGATCTGGATAAGCACTTGTGTAGCCGTAATGATGCCAAAGATGGATTGCTTCTTCCAGCAATACTTCTTCAACTCCATTTACTCCTGCATCACCCGAAGCCGCGGACAACCATGAGTGCTTTACGCCCATGTCTTTTCCTAAGTATTCACCCAGGGCACTAATGATTTCTCCTTCCAATGCTTCATTTGAAGAACTCATCATGTTCATCCACGTTCCTGTTGAGCGAGTCTGAAGCAAATTGACGACACCAGTGTCATCGAGGTAACCATCTTGGTTATTATCTAAGATTTCAGCAAGCAAATCCGCTTGTCGTTGTGTCAGTGCCGTTATATCCAATCCAGCAGGAGATGAGTCGTTACTATTGGCGACCAATACCCCCCCAACTAGTGAACATTTTTGATAGTTGTACTGATTAAGAAGATTGACGGCCTCTGTACCAATTTCTTGGCTGAGCGAAGAGCAATCCAAAACTATCGGTCGGGTAATTTCATTTCCTGTGCTACCTGCCAATTCACTATTAGACCCTTCTTCGGCAAACTGGCTGGAGTCAACGTCAGAATCGCTGGTTGAGTCAATTAATCCAGCCACTGGACTCAATTCTGTCAACACACTGTTACCACTAGCATCTTCACCGTACATGACATATTGGAAAGTGACAGGTTCACCAAATTCATCCGCCAATTCTAGTAATTCTAGCGTGAACTCTGGCTCTTGAGTCACCTCAACTACTTCGCTTATTTCAAACCACTCTTCACCAGTTTCAAGATCATTTAAGTTAAAAGCGTAGGTGAAGAATTGAATCTTATCCCTAGGCTTTAAAATTTTTGTTGTTTTGTCGATTAGGATATATCCTTCTTCGTCATTATCATCCCTGAACTGTAGTTTGTAGGTTTGGATACCATATTGAGTGACCGCACTGTTCTCATCAACTACCAATCGGAGCAACGCGTAGTCAGCAGGAAAATTATAACCCAATGCTTCATAGTTCTTTTCTGAGTCATAGTAATCAATCTCCCCTACATATACGCTATAAGTCTGCCTATCTTCTTGGTACTGATCTTCAAAGTAGAGGGGCATGAAGATTGATTCATTAGTATTCACTTTGATAGTATACCAGCGCTGGTCCCACTCTGGAGTGAAGTACTGGCCTTCTACCTGGGTCGGATAAGCATTTAGTTCTGCAATTACAGACAAGTAGGTACCTTCTTCATATTCTTCTGCAATCCCATAGATAGTTCTCACCAAGCTGAGATTGGGGTCTTGAAAAGTTGCCAAGGCTCCTGCTGTTGCTCCACTCACACAACCTCTGGCGTTCCGGTCAGTTTTCACCTTAACCGTATTGCGTCGATCTCCAATTAAAAAGGGTAGGTACCGTAATGCCCGTTTACTTCTTTCTGTTGAGAGTTCATCCTCACAAAGTATAGATGAGTCTTCTTGTGCAGTTGACTCCTCTCCTGAAGCAGTATCTTCACCACCTGCCCAACTAGTGTCCCATTCTTCATCCCATTCTTCATCAAAACTTACATTGGCAGCATTAGTGTCTGTTACATAATTCATCACTGTGGGCGCTGTTGTATCGGAAGATTTAGCTACACTGTAAGCTTGGGCAAATTTGACCCAGTTTTCACTAACTCGCAGCGAATTATAGTAATCTGTCAGCGCTGTAATTGGCTTTACTGCATTTTCGGGAGCGTCAATAGCAACTCCCCATGAGTTAGGACGAGTACCGTCTTCTTTGCTGTAGACAACATAATTATCAATCGCAGCAATCAACGATTCTAAGCTGCTCTTTTGATCATCCTCAGTCACTCTCTGCTTAGTCAGATGACTCATATGCTTCAAATCAACAGAGGAGCGGGCACCAGATTGGGCTGATTTCCCGTATGCTTGGGTTTTTGATGTACTATTGTTTAAAGCGCTAATGACTGCTTGATCACTTACCTGAAGTTTACCAGTTAGATTAACCAGCACAGAATTTAATTGGGAGACCACTTCATCGTACTTGTTCAAGTCAACTAGGGAGAGTGTTTTCCCAGAGTCTTCATAAGGATGAGAACCTTTGGCAACAAAGTTATCGATTATATTTTTTGCCGCAGCAGTGGCATTGTCTGCTGCACCATAAGATTCTAGGACATTTTTCCAATTCCAGCCATGACCAGGTTCTAGTTCTTCAGAAGCCAGCAGAAAATTAGCTTTGCCTTTAACAGCTTTAGCCACTTCCAGAGTAGCCATCAAGCAAGAGTCGAAGCCAATCACATCGTAAGTTTGATTGGCTGTAGCTAGTGAATCCTCGATTTCTTTGAGTTGCAAAGGATCACCATTAAAATTTTGATCGTTTCCAAAACCTTCAAGGTTGGCACCGTGGTCCCAGAATATAAGCATTCTCTGATCAAAATCGGTGTATGCGTCTAGAAAGCTGAGAAACAACTTCAATGAACTGGCGTCACCCATGTGAGCGTCAGGAGCTAAATATAAATATTCGTCTGATGGCTCGTTGCTAAAGGCACCGTCCGAAGAGTCTTTTCGAATCTGCTCCAGATTGGCAAACCACATTCCTTTCCAATTGGACGCTCCTCCAAAGGCAACTACTACTTCTAAATTATCTAATTCTGCACCCGTGGCTGCCACCATTTCCTTGAGGTCAGTAGTCCCGTAACCATTGTTTCCTTCTAAATCACTGCCCACCATATAAACTGCGAGTAATTTTTTACCTTCACCATCTACCTCTGATGGAACTAGCGGAGCGAGTGTGCCTGCACTGGATGAGTACCCTAACTTGCCAGCTCTGGGCTGAACTGTAACTGTATTTGGCTTAGTAGCTTTTGTTCCTGATTCACTACTGCTATCACCTCCACTACAGCCTGATAAAATTAGTAGTAGCAAAGAGAGACCGCAAAGTAATTGAATTTTTTTCGGTATTTGCATGCCCTACCTCAGATGAATATTAACTATTCTTATTAAAATAATTAAAAATAACTAATATCACTTATAGTAATAGATCGAAAACCATAATTTGCGATAGGCATCTTACTTGGAAATGCATATTTGGAATTATTTATTAAATTATATACAGTTGGATCTTGCTCCTGCAATTTTGATTTTGTGTGCGGACACCACTCAGTTTGAGATTTCTGACGTCCAGCTTCAGAATCGTGCATACCAAAATTAGAACTAACTGCCCAATAAATATATTCTGTAATCATAGTTGCATAGTCAGCAGTAGTATCCTCATAAAAGTACCACGCTTTTTTTGAGCCTCTTACCTTACCTGCGTTAGCACAGTCAGAATTGTTGTAAATCCAAGCACCATTTGTGAGCTGAGTTTGTTGCCCACCTCTGGCAACATCCATTGCCTTCGCAAGTAATGATGTTGATTCATTAGATTCACCAAATATTTCAGGATATACTTTAGAGTATCCAAATTGAGTAATTAAATGAAATATTTCTTCTACACTGGCGTCATGTTGATCTGCTGACTCGTAGTTGACAGTTGTTTCGAAAGCACCAAGTCCTGTGCTGCTACTGTCTAGTCCTAGTTTTTCCAAAGGCTCCATTGATATTTCTGATTCATCTAAATTATACATTGAAACAAAAGCTTCTAACTCATTTATCTTTTTTACGACACAAGTATTGTCAACTTTTCCATTTTCGTTATTATCAATGAGTTCTGCCATCACATTGGCGGCATGTATCAATTTATCTTCACTAACTCCAGTTGTTGCTAGAATATTTATACCAAAAACGCTTATCCCCTTAGTGAATCCAGATGATTTCGCAGTAGACAATGACAGCGTGTTACCTGATGTAAAATTCACATTCGAAACAGGAACGCTACTATAACTGCAACTGGTGGAAACAACTCCAATATTTTCACCGTTACTATTTTCTCCCAAATCACCATCATTTAAAGTAATTGTAGAATTATCTTTCACAGTATTGTTGTCATTATTGATTGAACTATCTCT
>DPLM01000055.1 GCA_003541985.1 Deltaproteobacteria bacterium
ACTTCACGCTTATCGTGCACATCGCATTCGGCTCAATGAAGAAGGAACCGAAGCACTGCCGTATCTTGAATGGGCCCCAGGGATTACCAAACATCCATCAAATCTGAATTTTTACACATCTTCAATGGGCGAAATATACGGTCCAAATTTTCTCAAGATTGCGAAACAGCGGGGAAGAGAATTCCTTGAGTGTTGTCCGAAAAATGATGATTTGTGGCTTACTTCACTTGCTATTGAACATGGTGTCCCAATTGCAGTGGTGGATGGTGTTAATCGTACCTTCCCAGCGATACCAGCATCCCAACAACTGACATTGGAAACATCAAACGTCTTTGGTGGCTACAATGATATTCAGATTAAGGCAACCTTCACAGAAGAGATTGTAAAAAAACTTCGAGAACTTGAGCACAGTGAAGGATTCCGTTAGAAATGAGATAAAAGAACTAATCAAATCATCTCATTTTCCAAAAATCATCGCGTGGGTTCAAGAAGAAGTTCTTCTTAGGGAGGAGCGTGTCCGCCAAGTCCGTTCATCGTCTCGCTGCGTTTCGCAGCACGATTGAGGTCATGCTGCTTGATGGTGTGCTGACACGCGAAGAAAAGCGCCTAATCATACGTTTGTCGTCCTGTTTGAATCTGGAACCTCATCAACCGGCTGAAATTTATCAAGCGATCATTAGTGGCGCCACAACAGAAGAAGGCGACCTTCTCTCTGCTGAAGAACAACATGAAGTTTACAAGACAGTTTTTGAGGTTGCAATCATCAATGCATCATTGTCGAAGGACGAATTCAGAGTCATGGCCCACCTCCGGGAAATCTTTGCTATTGACGATGAAGAACACAACCTCGTTGAAAGTGAATTAAGAGATTTGGTCAAGGAACGATTTGAAGACCCAAATATGGTTGAAAAAACCTTGAACAATCTTCGAGATTCAGTCCGAGTTGTAACCACACTTTTTGATAACGTTCGAAAGAAAAACCACGGTGAAACGTGATGAAAAAAACGTCATTGGATGATTACTTGGATGGTTTTATTTCTTTCCCACTCCGACGTAGAAAACGACTCTCGATGCTCCGTGAGGCATACACATATGGCGTGCCTGGAATGATTACGAAGTCGATGACGGACCGTCTCGCACAATCCGGTCATTACACATTCCATATCGGTACTCCTGATCCTGAAATGCGTCGTATTGCTTCATGGCTGCTTACCAGTGAAAAAGACCGCATCAAAATTGCAAAATTTATCCCAAAACTGTGGAAGCGAGGAGGAAGAGAAGATCTGAAACTTGTCGGCCTACTTCTTGCGAATATGTCCGATGATGAACTTGGTGAAAACGCATGGACTGTACTTCTCCAACTAATCCAGGAACGAGTTTCAGTAGAGGTTTTCCTAGAAATCGCTGAGGAATTTGTGCGCGGCGGGCGTCAAATTCCTGATGATGAATGGATTCAGGCCGCTGCCCTTCAGAGCGATGTTTGGTCCCAATTGATGATTTTGCTTCTATCGTTGGATCAACAACGTTGTGCATCACATGAGGATTTAATTCGGAACACTTCGCAAGGAGGAGAGTTGTTCGAACGAATCCGAAATCGTCTCCTCTTACAATTATCTTGATGGGCTTTGAACGAATCGACCCTTCATGGCTGAACGCTTTCTTCCTACCGAGGACCCAGTTCTTGAGCAGGTCTTGTCATGGACCGTTGAACGTGATGCGAGAGACGTCCGTCGCTTACTTGAATGGCTACCACAAGCTCGTTCAAGTCGTGAGCGACAAGCCCTTCTTGATCGTGTTCGCGATTTACTTGACGAATTGGAACAGGCGATGACGTCATTGGATCAGCTTGTGTGAACATCATGGCTCTGCTATGTCTTATTCTTGCGGGTGGAAAAGGTGCTCGAATGGGCCAGGATAAGGCCTTGGTTTTTGATACCGTAAACACACTTGCAAGAGAATTGAAATCGAGAAATTGTAAGGTCGTTGTTGCTTGTGGGACTGCAGATCGCGTATCGTTGTTTAGTGAACAATGTTGGCTAGACCCACCGGAAGCAGAAACTCTCGCAGAAATAATTTGCAAGTTTATTGAAGATAACCCCGAAGAAATCCAATTGTTTCCATGCGATATGTACCGATTGAATGAGACCGCCATTAGTACCATACTGGCTCAATCACCAGGTATTCCCGTCGATGCGGAAGGCCAAGAACAGTATACACTTTCACGGATTCCCAAGGGATACAAACCCGCGCCTGCGTTGAGTTTGAAACATCTTTTCGCCGATCTTAAAACGAATCAAATGGCTTTCTTAGGAAACCGCTTAGAAAATTTCAATCATCCAAATCAAATCGATGACCTGAACAAATCAAATCAATAACAGATGGATAGAGCCTGTGTTCTTCAACCTGAATGCGTTGAGCAAGTTGTGAGCGTTCATCCGCTTCAAAAACTGGAACGCGACGTTGCGCGAGTATAGCTCCAGTATCCATGCCATCATCAACAAGATGTACGGTGCAACCACTCACCTCAACACCGGCATTGAGTACATCAGCATGCGCATCTGCGCCGGGGAACGCTGGCAACAACGAGGGGTGAATGTTAACAATTCGTGGATAAAATCGGTCGACGAAATTCTTTGACAAAAGCCGCATATATCCAGAGAGTACAATTAATTCAACATCGTATTCTTCCATCCTCTCAACAATTCTCGACTCATGGTCCAAACGCCGTTTTTCGGGTTCAACATCCGCATTCAAAAATTCTTGAATAACGGGCACTCCGTGATTCTCAGCATGTACAATACCCCCTGCCTTTTCTTTGTTTGTAACACATACAACGGTTTTGTGATTGCACGGCTGATTTGTTTGGTGACTGAGAAGAGCGTTCAACCCAGTCCCAGAACCTGAGAAGAAAACAGCAACTCGTATGGGATCAGAGGAGCTTCCAGTACGGGATAAGATCCGTAATCCCTCCATGCATCGGCCACACACTCGTTCGTTTCAGTCCTTTCGATGAGCCTAACTGCTGACCTTTCAATTCGCTTTGATGAAGAACCAGTGGAGATGATTTCACTGGTTGCGATTGGTGTTAATTTTTCATTGAATGAGTCCGTTTAGAGTTCTTTGAGATGCGCTGCTAAACGACCAGCAAT
>DPLM01000099.1:0-4873 GCA_003541985.1 Deltaproteobacteria bacterium
TAAAATATAATTTGAAAAATTTATCCAACTAACAGATTGATAATATATTTTTAGTAAGTAGCTTTCGGAATTAGACTCAAATTCACCCTACCCTTAGCACAGTTTTCACCCTAATTATCGAGGACTTACCGTGGCCCAGATAATTTGGATGATTGCTCTATCTTTAAGTACGATAGCTTTATGATGAATTCAAAATTAAGCTGGTGAACATCATTGCTGAAGGGCACCACTTGTTCGCGATGCTGCACGTAACTGCGGTGGGTTCAGGCAATCTAACTGCAGATTTTAGACATTTCCCCAAAATAGAAGAGGGTAAAATTGCCAAATTCTATATCTTCGGTGATTCACAGAAAATGACTGCAACGATGAATGCTGCTTGAGCAGGTTTATGATGGTTTGGTAAAACGTTTGTTAATCGCACTATTGGAGTATAAATTATGGGATCTCAATTCTTTCTGGTGCACCACTATGTGAAGCCGGGTATGGCTGGTCAGTAGTGGCAAAAAATTGGTGAGCTAATGAGTGATCAATCTGCGATGGGAAAGTATGTTCAAGATTGTATGAGCTTGGGGTTTTACAATCATTCCTTCATGCCTGTTGCGCAAGAAGGCCCAATGTTCTGTGTATGGGAAGCGAAGGAAGGAATCTCAGAAGTTGATTTCCAAGACTTTATCGGTGGCCCAATGGGCCCAAATTGGGGGATGAGTGCGCTGAACAATAATATTTCAAAGATAAATCTTGAGTTGACTGATGGTCAAGCACCCTACGAGAGAAAACTCTGATATTTCTATTACATTGTAAAGTCGACCTACTGCACTGCCGCTCTCTGTGCAGCTAACTCTCCGATTAATAGCCCCCTGTGAATCTGGACCAAAGTCTTGGTTTCAGTCCAGATTCAACTCTCACACTGATTTACCTTCTCTCACATACTCAATCAGACCATCGGAAATTAAATCTGGAATTTTGTGACATATGGATTCAATCAAGAGGAACGGCTTCCATTTAAAATGATTTTTTTGGAATATAATGCACTGATCAATGCTTGACTTCTTTTCTAGTTCTGGGTGTGACTTTGAATTTCCTGATTCAGAGTCAGGTTGAGGGAATTACTTTTGTATTTTGGTATCTGTCAGTCCAACTGATGTGGTTCAGTAAACAGGAGAATTGGTGGAGGATCGGCTAAGTACTTGTTAATTAGTCATGAGACAGAGATTTGTGAGTTACCATAAAAAGATTGAAAATATAGCTGTATATGTACTGCTATAGGGTTGGAACACATCAATTCTAATAACTTTAAACGACGGAGAGACATAGTGAGGAAAGTATTTCTATATTTGGTTGGTGCAACTTTTATTTTGTCTGGATGTGAATCCAAACACCTCGAGTATCTTTGGACAGAGAGACACCCAGTTCCCCCAGGTACCTACACTCCCCCACCTGTCCAACAGCTTCAGCGAAATGCGCAGTATTTTTCGGCTTATCCAGAAATAGAACCGAATCTGATTCAGATGAGAGAGGCATTACCTCAGAATTGGGGAAGTGGTAACAAGTACTATCGAAGGGACTTGAATGCACAGACTTCGCTTCCAAACAACTCTTGAGGTGCATGTAATTCAGTGAAAATTTGACCTGTCCATGCAATTAAAAATGTGGCGCTTGCGATGAAGAGATTTCTTCTCATACCTACAACGTTTCTAGTTTTGGTATCCCCGGTCTTTTGTTTTAATCCATTGGATGTTGAAAGCTTGTTGAAGCAGGTAGCCAAGCAGAAGGAGAGGATTGTCTGCAACCAGTGTGACTTGTCAGCAGCAAAGTTGCCGGACATCGACTTGAGTTACGCCGACTTGAGGGGAGCAGATTTATCTCAGGCCAACTTGAGGAATGCGGATCTGCGAGAAACTGATCTGAGAGAGGCTAGCTTGCGAGATGCTAATCTGAGTTACGCTATTCTGCGCGGTGCAATTTTCTGCAATACGATTCTTCCCAACGGAGAGATTAGTGATAAAGATTGCTGAAGAAGTTCCTTGATTGAAGGCCTGTATGGACGATCAGCGCCCTCAACAAAGAGTCTGCAATAGTGATGTCCAATTATTGCTGTGCACTGCTCGAAGAAGGTCGCTGACCAACAGCACCTTCTAGATAGGCTGCTGCATATTCAGCGACCTTTTCATCCACCATGGACTCAATATCGACCTTGATTTTTTGAATGGGATGATTCAGCAGAAAAACTTCAGAGGAATAGCCAAGGCGCACTTGGTCAGCTAGGTCGTAGCCGAGTTGGAGTTCAAAATCCGCAGTAATCACAGTGAATCCTTCGAAATAGCAGTGAACTTTCACATAGATTCTGGCTTTCCTCAGTTGTTTGTTTTTATGGAAAGCAGGTCGAATACTTTGCTTTAAAATTCTCTCTCGAATGATTTGGTTCAGATTCAAATTACTGTAGAATGGGCACTCTGTATCTACAGAACTCCAGTAAGTGAGTTCGCCCTTCGTTGAATACTCCCGGAGCATTTGCTTTCCCACTGGTCCGAGCTTTTGGGCAAAAGATGGAGTTGCCCAGCAAAGCAAAGCCATTACAGCTACTATCAGGTATTTCATAACATCCTTTAAACGTTGTTGAAGTAATCAGTTCCACGATACTGCATTTTTTTACAGTTAGGCGAAGCGGTCAAAGGTTTGAATTTATGGACGAATAGCTGGTTTTTTATCAGTTTTTAATCGGTTTTGATTAGATGGGCTCAAGTTTGCTTGAAGACAAATCTAAAGTAAGGAAGACTACAAAAAAGCTTTCTTCAGGATGAAGCCGGCTACAAGACAGGATGTCATGACCCTTTTGAGAATCGTTTTGGGGAACAGAGAGCACGATGTCCAGACTCTTGAAATTACTGCTAATTTCTGCAGCTGCTCCATTTTTGCTGGGAGCCAAGCCTTTCAATCCTTATCCTCCAACTGAGGAATATCGAGAAGAACAGAAAAGAATTCAGGAGGCTCTAGCTATCAGCCAGCAACTCAATAGACAGCCAAGACCTTATAGTGATCTGAGAGCCCTTCGCATGCAGTTGGACCATTACGCAGCTTCACAGGCGATCCCCGTTTTGCCCAAAACAGTATTCAAAGAATCCCCCCGCCAAATTCGCACTTTTCACTAATAGCCGATCACTCTGAGAATCTAACCCCTGCTGTAATTGGCTTTTCCTCCGCTACTGCCTTTCATTTCCAACGATAGCCTGCCTCAAAACGGATTCCTTCTACATCCTGATCTGGAAGATCTCCAAACTTCATGGTGCCAGTCTTTTGTGTGTAGATTGCGAAGGTCCAGCCGTTTTTAGATTCGAAGCCCACACCATAGCCATTTTGATTAGTCCAAGCGATTTCTGTGTAACTCTCTATCGACTCAATCCAGGTCAAGTACGCTTGGCCGGCCTGAACTCCTAGAAACCAATAGGAACCAGCCCATACACGGGCTTCTAGACCAAACAGACCTGTTTTGAAGTAGTTGTAATTGGGCTTGTTAGGCTGTTGAACGCTACCTATATGTTCTCCTCCAAACAAGCGCATCGAGAAGTAATTGGAAGCTGTCCACTGATAATCTACGATGCCACCATAGGCAAAAGATTGCTCATAATTTTGGTCTATCGAGGAATTGGAGATTTGTAGATCCCCGATACTCAAATGCAGCCCAAAGCCCTGAATAGGTTCGGCTTGAAGCCAATTAGGCAGCAAAAAGTTTATACTGAATAATAGTACCAAAAAAGTTTTGCTTCTCATGCCCTATTCAGCTAATGAGTTTCAATTTTTTTCGAAGATGCACTGAATATTCCCCTACTGGGGAATTTGTTGCCCGAGTTTTTGTAGAGCCAAGAGAGAGGCATTTTCAGGATGGGGATAGGTCCGAGCAGACTTGTAGAAAGCTTCAATAGCCTCTTGCTGATGGCCACCAAGAAAGGTCGCAAGGCCCTGTAGATAGGTAAAGCGAGCCTGACGTTCTTTGTCGAGAGTTTCATCTTGCAGTAACTTTGCAATTTTCAGCCAGCTTTCAATTTGAGGCAGAGATGGCTGAGCTTGGTGAGTCATCAATACCTCAATCATTCCGGTCAGACGGAAAAAATTACTTTCAGCCAGAAGAAGGAGAGGCCGAATCTTTTTCTGAAGTTCAGGATCACCACTGAGCAGTGCATAACCAAGGAAGTCTCCATACTGATATAATAGCTTGTTGCTACGAAATCTTTCCCAGCGATCCTTGGGTTGCTGCTGCAACACCTCTATGAAGTAAGCCTCTGCTTCAGGCCGAAATACCAATTGTAGGGCAGTTGGATTTCCTCCACGTACAACCTCCTTCAGAAATCCGTAGTGCCGAACCCCTTGGCCGTGTGCAAACTGCTCAGAATCTACTGAATAAAATAGGGCGATTGCTGTTATTCACGAACTGGCGAAGCACTTCCTGCTTCCTACGCTCAGAGCCACGGACTAGGAATAAACGGTTCCCGTAGACTAGGCCTTGGAGGTTAACTAACTCCATATCAGGTCGTCGCTCCTCAACATAATGATAGTAGCCAAGAGACCCTGTTTCCAAATCACCATAGACAAAAAATACCGAGTTTTCTGGAAGTAGCTGGAAGAGCAACTCAGCATGTTTTTCAGCAAAGTTATCAGCAGACCGATCGTTCTTTGAAAGATTTTGAAAGAGCAGCAGACTTCCGAGCAGCAAAGCAATGATGACAGTTCCTAAATTTTGGAGTTCAAGTGCCTTAATGGAACGACGAATGAAATCGTCCAAACCAATGGCTAACCACAAACCAAGTAAGCCATAACATACGAGGGAGTAAAGGTGGAAGACATTGATATTGAAAAAGTCAAAGTCAAAAGCTAGGAG
>DPLM01000099.1:5179-5418 GCA_003541985.1 Deltaproteobacteria bacterium
AAAGTCAAAGTCAAAAGCTAGGAGGGCCAACAGCAATACGCTGTTGCTAAGGAAAACCAAAATTCCAGAGACCAGTACGGTCAAGGAAGGTTGTTGTGTCAGCCTCCATAGTCCCCAGAGTGCTAGCCCAAAGCCCAAGGGAGTCAGTTGCCAGACAGCTTAGACGCTGAACCATTGCAGAAATTCCCAGCGATCCCACCAACCAGCACTTGGGCTGACATCTACACTGGCATAGCCCT
>DPLM01000099.1:5701-6128 GCA_003541985.1 Deltaproteobacteria bacterium
TCCCACTAACCAGCACTTGGGCTAACATCTACACTGGCATAGCCCTGGCGACTGAAATAAAATCAGAAATCCTGCCAGCCTTCGATGGGACCATAGAAGCTAATTGCTGGATCTTGTAGAGAGCGCCAGACCAATGCTGCGTATGGTAACGCAGCATTTAGCAGGCTGAGTAAGATCAGTTCTGGAAGACGAGATAGCACGCTTCGCCAAACAGGAAGGGCGAGTACTAGCAATCCCGGAAAAGCCAGTACCATCAGTGGGTAATGATTAGCCAGACTGAGCCCAAAGAAAATTGAGGCTCCCCACCACCATATTCGTGAATCTGGTACTTGCAACGCTTTCAGCATCAGTAGATAGACGGCGAAGAAGAGCAAAGCATTGAGTGTGTAGACTTCGGCAATGATCGCTTGTGACCAGAAGTGCTCAG
>DPLM01000099.1:6463-6915 GCA_003541985.1 Deltaproteobacteria bacterium
CAGGCTCCTGCCAAAGCTGCCCACATAGAAGCCTCAAGTAATCTGGCACAGCCAAACAGCACTCCGTAGGCAAGAGCACCTAGAAACGCGCTGGCGATGTGTCCTCGAAAGGCGTCTGTACCAAGGGGAAACTATAAAAACAGGTGAGCGATGCCAGTAAAGAGTGGGTAACCTGGTGGATGTACGATCCCTAGATGCTTGGCAACCATCACAGGAAAAGCCCATCGTCTTCTAGCACTACGACACGGGGTGTCGTGAAAAGATAGAGGATGAGTGGTCCGCTGATGGAGAGGAAGAGAGGAAGAAGCTGTCGCCAGACAGGGACAGTAAAAGGATTAGCCTGAAGAGAAATGTTCATGTCATGTTTGCGATTTCAGCTGCCTTTCGAGTTCATCTGGTAATCACAAATACTGAACCTATGAAATGCCAAATTCGCTTTGAATGAAACTGGC
>DPLM01000261.1:0-4670 GCA_003541985.1 Deltaproteobacteria bacterium
ATACAAACGGCGAGTAACTTGAGCCGCAAAACGAAAAGTTTCATTACGGGAAATCAAGCCAGCAGAAGGTGAATAGACAGGACGACCTGGTAAGGCGTCGTCTGCTTTCACTTCATAATAGGTACGGTTCAAGTTTTCATCTCCATATTCCCACGATATTCCGAGAGCTAGGACATAGTTGGAGTCCCGATCGAAAGCATCTACTGAAATTCCTGGAGCAAAAGAGTTCCCAGCATAGCGGAAGCCACCTCCAAAAGTACTTTTGCTTAATAGTGGAAAATCAACAGTCACATGCTCTCCCAGATACCAATCGAGTGTCAATCCGATACCGATCAGTGCTTGGATATCTTCCATACCACGACGCGTATAATTGTTCATACGAATGACTTTTTCGGAAGAACCATCCGCTCCGGGAGAAGGCAATTCATTCAGATCATCCGATTCCACGGGCAGTTCTGCGCCAAAAGCCATCTCCAAGCGCAGATCTGGTGTAAAATCCGTAAACAGCTTGGGGACCCCTGACACATCAACTTGCTCTGAGCGGAGAATGCCATAGGGCAGATTGATACTTCTTTGGTAGTAGTGATTGGAGCCCGTGTAATGCGGTAGCTGTCCTGCAGCGTGGATGACCCCCAGTTCCCAGCGTGGACGCTCCCGTGCCGAGAGGCTCTGCGACCCGATCAGTAGCCCGATCAAAGTACACCAGGTCAGTCGAATCATTTTGAATTCCTGTAAAATCAATTGAATTTGTTTCTTTACGATGCTATAAAAGCTGTTTTTCTTTTTGCAACCCCATTCGGGCAAACCGACATGTCTGAAGAAACTTTGGTCGCATATAAGCGCACCGACATGGGCAAGAAAGCTATCCAGAAGCTGCGCCGTGCAAATCGTATCCCCGCAGTCATTTATGGCGGTGAGAACAACCTAAACCTCGAAATGGATGAGGTCAAAACTCGCCAATTATTGAGCCGACTAACCATCGCCCACAAGCTCTTGGCACTCGAAATCAGGGAACCTGACGCAAAAAAAGGAGAAGTCCGCCAGGTACTGCTGCAGGACGTGCAAAAACATGTTCACAAGCCCCTGCTGATCCATCTTGACTTCCGTGAGCTGAATCCGGAACGTTTGATCAACCTGCGTGTTCCCTTAAGAACTGTGGGAGAGAGTCCAGGAGTTCGCAAAGGTGGCGTTCTTCAATTGGTAGCACGAGATGTTCCGGTCAGTTGTAAGCCAAATGCAATCCCTGATTATGTTGAGGTAGACGTCTCCACCCTAGATTTTGGTGGCAACCTGAGAATCCAGGACGTCCGCCTACCTGAACAAGTGGAACTGAGGGCCAAAGACAATTATAGTATTGCCTCCATTGTTGGTCGTGCAGTTCGTATCGCACAAGCTGCCGCTGCGGCTGAAAAGCCATGAAATTGATAGCGGGACTGGGGAATCCAGGACCGCAGTATGAACAGACGCCGCACAACGCTGGCTTCTGGTTGATCGACGCCTTGTCAGAGGCTTGGCGCTGTGAGGTCGGTTCTGAAAAGTTTCAAGCCATGATGGGCCGCCGCGGAAGTGGAGATCAATCTGCGATTCTGTTAAAGCCCCTCACTTTCATGAATCATAGCGGTCAGGCGGTTGCAGCCTGCGCGCGCTTCTATAAGATAGATCCTCCTGACATTGTCATTTGTACAGACGATCTTGATCTAGTTCCTGGCAAAGTTAGGTTGCGCTCTGGCGGAGGGCATGGAGGACACAATGGCTTGCGCTCTGTGATGGAGCACTTGAATTCTGACAGCTTTCGTCGTATCCGACTCGGCATTGGTCGACCACCTGAGGATATTCCAACTGTTGATTATGTATTGCGACGCTGGAGCCAAAGAGCCAGACAGCAGTGTCAGACACTGATTCGCCAGGTTGTTCCTCTGCTGGAAAAGTTCATCAGCGGTGCAAACTTTCCTCAGACCTCACTTAACGCACCTCTCTGAAGTTGGCTATACATGGCTCTGGAAGTTGGAATTGTTGGGTTGCCCAACGTTGGCAAGTCCACGCTCTTTCGAGCGCTCACACGCGTTGAAGCAGAAGCCGCTAACTACCCTTTCTGCACGATCGAACCCAACGTAGGGATGGTGCCGGTTAGAGATCCGCGCTTGCAGCGCTTGACCGAATTAGTCGAACCAAATCAGACGATTCCAGCTATGCTGCGGATGTTGGATATCGCGGGTTTGGTTAGGGGAGCAAGTCAGGGAGAAGGATTGGGTAATCAGTTTCTCAGTCATATCCGTCAGGTTGATGCGATTGCACATGTTGTTCGTTGCTTTGCTGATGAGAATGTGGTCCATGTTGATGGGGCACCAGATCCAATACGGGACATTGAAGTTATCCAAACTGAACTGATTTTGTCTGACCTGGAGCAGGTTGAGCGAAAATTAGAACGACTGCGCAAACAGACGAAGGGTAATCGAGAAATCGCAGCAGCGATTCCAATTTTTGAAAGAATGTTGGTCCATCTAGGAGATGGCAAACTAGCACGATCTGGAGATTGGTCCTTGGAAGAGTTAGCGATCTTTGCAGAGCTGAGTTTGATCACCAGTAAGCCTGCGCTTTACATAGCCAATGTTTCCGAAGAAGGCTTGAATAAGGCTTCAGTATTTGAGGTTGCCCTACGGGAGTTAGCTGCCCGAGAACAGGTTGAAGTAATTCCAATCTGTGCCCAGGTAGAATCAGAATTGGCGGAAATGGAAGAAGATGAAGCCCAGGCATTTATGGGAGAAATGGGCATTCCTCATTCTGGAACCGTACAACTAGCACGATCTGGCTACCAATTGCTGAATCAAATCACTTACTTCACTGCAGGTAAAAAGGAAGTTCGGGCCTGGGAGGTCCAAAGTGGATCTTCTGCTCCCCAAGCAGCTGGTAAAATTCATAGCGATTTTGAAAAGGGTTTCATCCGTGCTGAAGTCTACCACTTCGATGATTTGGATTCCCTTGGCTCGGAAACAGCAGTCCGTGAAGCCGGACGCTGGCGTCTGGAGGGGCGCGATTACATTGTTCAGGACGGTGACATTATGCATTTTCGCTTCAATGTTTAACGTCCGCTTTCCTTGCCTGCATCAGCAGGCCTAACGCTCAAAAGGAAAATTATCCATGGTGCGCGACTACGAAGCAGTGTTCATCACTGCCGCCGATTTAAGTAGCGAAGAACAAGCGGAATTGCTCAACCGTGTACGTGGTTTTATAGCACGCTTTGAGGGACAGATTTGCCGCGAATATTTTTGGGGACATCGTAAATTGGCCTACCCGATCAAGAAGAAGGACTATGGTATCTATCACCTCTGGTATCTCAGTGGTGATGGGGCAATGTTGGAAGAGCTGGAGCGCCAATTTGGTTATTCGGAGCAAGTGATCCGAGCCCAGATCATCAAAGTTGAAGACTGGGAAAGTGCAGCAGCCAAGTTTGAGAGTATTGTTGAATTAAAGCCGGCGGAGGAAGCCAATGAAGAAGACAATGACTCTGATGCGGCTGAGACCGAGGAAGAATCCACTGAAACCAACGAAGACCAAGACACCAATCAGGAATGAGAGATGGCCAAGAAAAAGAAGAAACGCCCGATGCGCAGTGTCCCCAACAGCATCCTTCTACGTCGCAAACGCAAGGTTTGCCCTTTTAAGGAAGCTGGCATCGAAGAGATTGATTACAAAGATCTAGAGTTGTTGAAGTCCTATGTGACCGAGGGTGGAAAAATTGTCCCTAGCCGCATTTCTGGCGTATCAGCGCCTTATCAACGCAAGCTGGCGATCGCTATCAAGCGAGCTCGCAATCTGGCTCTGTTATCTTACACCGCGGGCTACGTCCCCCAGAACTAACGCATCCTGTCGTTGAGGTAATCCAGTGAAACTTATTCTGAAAAAAGAAGTGCCTAATCTTGGCACACTCGGGGACGTCGTTGACGTTAAGCCCGGTTACGCGCGAAACTACCTTTTGCCTCGGGGTTTGGCGCTGCCAGTTACCGGTCAGCAGTCAAAGGAATTCCGGCACCATATGCAGTACTTGGAAAAGATACGCAAAGGGGAGATTGCCCAGGCTCAGCAAAAAGCTGCTCTGATGAAAGTGCTGGATCTTGAAGTTACCCGTAAGGCAGGTCCGGGGGGTCGACTGTTCGGTTCCGTAAACAACCGAGACATCCAAGAAGTACTCGAAGCCACTGGCTACACTGTAGAGCGTCGAGCAATCCTGCTACCAGTACCCATCCGCAACGTCGGAACTCACACTTTTACTATTCGGGTTCACACCGAAGTCTCCATTGAAATGAGCATCCGTGTGTTGGCAGAGTTAGATCCAAAAGCTGCACCTCAAGAAGCCGAAGTGGCTGCAACTGACGAAGCTGTTGAAGAGATCATTGAGGAAACTGAAGCGACTGCGGAAGAAGAATCCGCCGAAGCGGCAGCAGCCTCCTGACTCTCAATTATCACAGGAGGTTCTGGCCTCCTGTTCCCTCCACCTTCTGCGTTCCTCAGTGAACTTCTATCACAGCGTTGCCTATGCCCGGTGCGCCCACGAAACCGAAACCTGAAGAACTGCTGCCCCACGACAAGCTTGCTGAACAAGCTGTCCTTGGAGCCATCATCTACCGTAATGAGTTGCTGGCTCAAATTCAGGACTACTTGCAGCCCACAGA
>DPLM01000261.1:5063-8291 GCA_003541985.1 Deltaproteobacteria bacterium
ATTGATGAAGTATCGGTTTCTGGATGGCTCCGAGATCATAACTTTCTTGATGAATCTGGAGGAGTGGACTACCTGCTCTTGCTGACTCAGACCACACCAGTGGCTGACAACGCTGAGTATTATGCTCAGCTCGTTCAGGAGAAAAGCCAGCTTCGAGCAATCATATCCACAGCCTATGAACTGGCTCGCGAGGGACAGGAAGGCCAACGCAGCATCAGTGAATTTCTGGGAGAAGCCTCTGAGAAATTCCGTGAAATCGAGAACAGGGTCCGCGCTCGCAGCTATACACCACTGCGTGAGGTGTTGCTCAGCAACTTCGAGTACCTAGAGGCTCTTTCTGAAAACCCACAGGTCATCACCGGTATCCCGACTGGCTTCACGGAACTGGATGAACTAACCCGTGGTCTACAACGTGGTGATTTGATTATTTTGGCAGCTCGACCTTCGATGGGGAAGACTTCTTTTGCGATGAACATGGGGATGTATGCTGCGCTACAGTCCAAGCAGCCCATCCTAATCTTCAGCCTAGAAATGCCTAAGGAACACATTGCAATGCGTCTGATCTGTAGCGAAGCCCGGGTCGACAGCCAGCGGCTTTGGCTTGGAAATTTAGAACCAGACGATTGGGAGAAACTGGTGGATGCGACTGGGCAAATGCTGGAAGCGCCACTGCTGATCGATGATGCTTCTGGAATCACTCCCAGTTATGTGCGTAAGGTGACTAGGCAAGTTGCCCAAGAATACGAAGATACACCAATCGGCATGATCGTTATCGACTACCTACAGCTGATGACTGGAGGCCGACGTCTACAATCTCGTGAACAGGAGATTGCAGAAATTTCACGACAACTCAAGGCTATCGCCAAGGAGTTTTCTGTACCCGTTGTTGCCCTATCTCAATTAAACCGTGATCTGGAACGCCGAGCTGACAAGCACCCGATCATGGCAGATTTACGGGAATCTGGTGCACTTGAACAAGACGCTGATCTGATCATGTTCATTTATCGGGATGAGGTATATAATCCAAATTCTGAGTCCAAAGGCATTGCAGAGATCATTGTTGCCAAGCATCGAAATGGTGAATGTGGTGTGCGTCGTTTGGCCTTTATCGGGCAATACACCAAATTTGCCAACTTGGCCCTCGGCAAGTCCTAACCTCCAGTTATTTCCCACATGAACAAAATCTCCGATGGATTCTGGTCTGAAACCGCTTGGCAGACAGTTGAACCCGAGCATCTTGCCTGTAGTGTGGTCACTCCCTTGCCACCCTCGCTGCCCTTTCCATGCTTCCCAGATGTGGTTGCAGAGCTGTTGGGAACACTGCTAGAAGAGGAGTGGAGTTCTCTGAGCGAACGGGCACGCCAATATCTAAAATGGTTGGCAATCAAGGCCGAGTCGATCGACGCTTTGGCACCAAAATCTCCCCAGTCACCAACTAAGGGATTCGAATTATTAGCCATGGATCGTTCTGGACAGAGCTTTGGCAAGATCGTCAAGCAATGCAAAGAACTAGAGATTCCCTCAGTGCTGCTACGCTTCTCTTCACTGATTGCTACGTTTCTAACTATCCGGCTCTTACGTCGACAGATGAAGATGGACAATCAGCCCATGCCAGCGCTGATGTTCACCCAAAATGTGGATGCAGATTATCTTAACTATCCACGAGCACTGAAGAACCTGCTCAAGCTCTTTCCCGAATATCAAAGCATGTTCTATTTTGAGGTCAACGAATTGATCACTCCGGACTATCTGCCAACAATTCGCAACCTCTCTCAGGATCTGGGCATTCGGCTGGCATTAGATGATTCTAATAAGATGAATCAGGATGTTCACAACGGGCTGATTGACTTGGCGGATTGGATCAAGATTGATTTCCAGGCTACTCGAGTACTGGAAGACTACCTGCAACAGGGCTTGGGCAACCGCCTGCTAGAACACTATGAGAACTACGGTCGAGGAAATAATTCACCAGTGATCGTATTCGAAGGTCTTGGAGAGACCTCCTCACTAAAGTACTTCCTCGAAGAGAATTGGGACAACTCTGAGACCGCTATCTACTACCAGAGCCGTGAGCGTTTACCTCTGCCTCCCTGGGATCGCTACTTCGGTATGATTCAAGACTATCTGCCAGAAGACTACGGACTCTTTTTCAAAGGTTTGCTGCAAGAATGAAACTCCTCCATGCGCTACCCTTTCTTTGTATGTTCAGCCTACTCGCCTGTCGCTCTGGCGATCACCTCGTTGAAGAGGACACTCCTCCTTCAACGGTGATGGATGCTCTTTTCTTTGCCCCGAAAGAGCAGTCTCTACCAGTTGGTTCTGCTCAGCTGATTAGGAGAGATTGGGACAACGATGGAGAGGTTGAACTACTCGTTCTTGTCCCACAACGCAGCGAGGGTCCTGGCACCACAGATGACGGGAGGATTCAAGCCTTTACGCTGCAACCTCAATCCAGCGAATGGCTGCAGGCTGACGACCGACCATCTTGGACCCCAAGCGAACCCCGCTGGCATCAGTCTTTCGTCATCGAAGATTTTGACCTTGATGGCTACAATGACTTGATGCTAACTCAGTCCGACAGTGTCTATCTGCAACTGCTTAAAGGCCCAAATTGGCAGGATGACAACAACACTCTCATCGTCGATCTAACACCAATTTCCCTGCAAGCTGGAGACTGGAATAATGATGGACTGAAAGATATCGCCGTTGCTAATCGTGGGACAGATTCCATATCGATTCGCCTTAACAATGGTAATGACAATTTCACGACGACTGCTTCTTTGGACACTGCCGACTTTCCTCAGCAATTGGTGCAGGGAGACTGGAATGAAGATAATGTAACCGATCTAGCTTCTCTCTCTGTTGGTGAAAACCTGCTCCAACTATGGAAGGGCAAGGGAGATGGGACCTTCGAAAAAACTTCAGAGTTAGATACGCCCAATTCTCCTCAGCAATTGGAAGTAGCTGATTTCGACTGTGATGGTAGACAGGATCTGGCGGTTAGTAGCCGTAGTGCAGAAGTTCTTCGTATTTGGTATAATGATGGGTCTGGAAATTTTAGAAACCAGTTTGACCTGCCGGCTGGACGCGGACCCTCATCTTTTGATGTGGCTGATTTCAATGAAGATGGGGTTCTTGATTTTGTAATCAGCAACCGCTTTGTTGTTGTGTTCGCTTCGGTGACGACGCTTTCCGGGGACATGGCACTGGTCCTCAGCACTAGTAATT
>DPLM01000014.1 GCA_003541985.1 Deltaproteobacteria bacterium
CTTGTGTCAAGTGTTCTTAGGGATATATCACCAATATAACCAAGCCCTAAAACAAGCAGACCAATCAACAAAATTGCAGGACTCAGCATTAAATAAGGATTCCATGGGCCTCCTCCCTTGGGCCAAATTTTGCTGAAAATAGCCTCTAGTATATCCATCAAGTGCCAAGTCAATGGATAAGAAGATGGATTACGTCTCATCAGTTTCCGATCAATCTATGAAACCACTGGAACTTTAAATTAAAGCCCAGTGGCTGAACTGTTCAAGATCACCCCTGCATGATCGCCTTGAACTTCGAGAACCACTCACTCTCGTTTTCTACCTGAATCTTGCCTGAGATACGGATCAAACGGTCGAAGTCAGCTGGCTTAGTTGGATAGGAAGGATCTCCGGCTAATCCTGGTGGAGGTTGCAGTCCAGGAATGACTCCGGGCAATCCTAAACCATCTAGCCAGATCTGCTGAGATTCTTTGCTTAGGGCTTGGTTGATATATTCTTTGGACCAATACAAATCTCCTTCAGAATGTCCTCTAGGAATCCAAAGCCCATCTGTGTCGAACTTGGCTCCCTCCTTTGGAATCGTCCAAGCGATATCTACTCCATTTCTTTTGGCTCCTAGTGCATTTGTTGAAATCGTACACGCAGCATCAATTTCTCCATTTTGGAACCATGTCACAAAATCAGGATCTTCTCCAAGTAATGGTTCTTGAGCTTTGATCTTGGATACAAAATCCCAGCAGGGCTTCATGTTACTTGGGATCCCGTCCAATTTCCCACCACCAGCAACCTGTGCTGGAAAGTGGAATCCAATCCCGTCGTTGTAGAATGCTAGCCGTCCCTTAAATTTTGGATCAAGCAGATCGTGATAAGATTCTGGTGGTCCACTTGGAAAGGCACTCGGCCGATATGCCAACACATAGACATATCCGTATGTATTGACGATCGGATAGCCATCTACGCCCACAGGCTTTGCCAAATCGGTAGTTCCTTTTAGATTGGGCAGGTCGGAAAGATCCTCACACACTCCACGAAGTGCCGACTTAGTAGCATTAGTCGTCGTGTCCCAATTGATGTGAATCGGGGGGGTTCGCTTTTGAGCAACAGCAGCCCAAACCTTGGGTTGTATTTCGTTATCCTCTGTTAGATCGTGTCGTACTTGAATGCCAGTCTTAGCCGTAAATGGGTCTGAAACACCAGCTTTCAGTGCTTCCACCCACGGACCACCCCAAGCTCGAATAATAATTTCTTTTGGCTTTGCGGGGGCTGCCTTCAGTAAAGACGGCGTCATAGATCCAGCTGCACCAGCAAGTCCTAGCAGGGCAGTGGTCTTCAGTAAATTTCTCCGTTTGATCTGCTTGTTGAAAGTCATACTAAACTCCTGACTCTGGTTTAGACTCGGCTGTTGCCAAGTCAATCAATCCACGACAAAGACATACATGTCGCGGCTCTGCCATCCAACGAAAGCCGTCTCTCCTATCTCAAATGTTGAGAAGTCTCGCTGGTCATGGTAAATGATCTTAATGAGCACATCAGATAACGCTGTCACCGAAAGTTCGTAGAGAATCCTTTCTCCCTCAAAAATAACATCCGTTACCCGACCCTCAAAACAAACCTCACAGTCTCTGTTTTCTGATTGCCTCCGAAACAGTCGAACCTGTTCTGCACGGACAGCAGCCTTCACTAAAACTCCCTGGGCCAGCGTCGAGTTCTCACTTTTTAGAGTACCGACTAACATCTGCTGACCGATTCTGATTACTACCTGCTGCCCCTCTAGTGACTCCAGTGTCCCATGAAACAGATTAGTTACCCCTACAAAATTCGCTACAAAAGAATTCGATGGAGAACGGTAGATCTCCAAAGGGGTGGCATCCTGCTGGATTTCTCCGTGATTCATCACAATGATTTGATCAGAAACCACCAGTGCCTCCCGCTGATCATGGGTAACATTGATCGTGGTGACACCAAGTTCCTTCTGAATCCTCCGAAACTCTAGTTGCATTTCTTCACGTAACTTACGATCCAAGGCCGCTAATGGTTCGTCTAAAAGAAGTAGGTCTGGTTCAAAAACCAAGGCCCGAGCAATCGCCACACGCTGCTGCTGCCCTCCTGAAAGTTCATTGATCCGACGACCACCAAGCCCTTCCAAGCGAACTAGGTGCAAGTACTTCTTGACCCGTTCAGAGATCATACGTGCGTCAAACCTTCGCATTTTCAAAGGAAATGCTACATTCTCTGCCGCAGTCATATGTGGAAACAACGCCAGGCGTTGGAATACCATCCCAATCGAGCGTTTGTTAGGAGCTACCTCTCTAACAGTTTGTCCCCTGATGAAAATTTCGCCCTGATTTGGCTGCTGAAAGCCAGCAATCAACCTGAGTAAAGTGGTCTTTCCAGAGCCAGAGGGACCCAAAACTGTAAGAAATCGGCCCTCCTCCAACTCAAAATCCACGTTCTTGACCGCATGTACATCCCCAAACTGAAACCAGACGTTTGATGCAGAAACTGCAGGAATTCTATTCAATGTAAGAAATTTGGGCTAGAGTCGTTCACTGGCGGTTCAATCCAAAACGTTGTTATAAGAGAACAGAGATAGCCTTTCAGATGGATGCGAGATAGCCCCCATCGATGGCCAAACACTGGCCGGTAATATATTTTGCAGCATCACTAACAAGGAAGACGATCGCACCTTTGAGGTCGTTGGCCTGGCCAAAGCTATTTAACGGGATCTTCTGCAGCATAGCTTGCTGCCAAGCCTCTTCACGATAGAAGGCCTCGGTTAACTCTGTCCGGAAGTAGCCTGGCGCAATCGCATTTACTCGAATTTTATCACTTGCCCATTCGGTTGAGAGCGCACGTGTCATGCCCAACAATCCCGACTTGGAGGAACCATAGGGCACAGCAGTTGGCACACCCACATATGATGTAAGGGAACATACATTGACAATGGCACCACCTCTACGGGAACGCACCATACTATTTGCAGCAGCTTGGGCAGCGAAAAAGGCTCCCTTAAGATTGGTTTCCATAATAGTGTCCCAAGTTTCCTCATTCAGTTCATAGGAAGGACACACTTGTTCATAGCCCGCATTATTGACAAGGATATCTATTTCTCCAACCTGCTGAGCAACTGTCTGAAGTCTGCTCTTCATTGCAGGAACATCACGAACATCTAACTCTATTTGTCTAAACTCACCTCCAAAATTGGTGATCTGAGATTGTGTCTCCTTGAGTGCTTTTAAGGAGCGAGAAGTTATCACCACTGTTGCACCCGCCTCTGCTAAGCCAATTGCGATTGCCTGACCAAGTCCTCGACTAGCTCCAGTAACAATCGCATTTTTTCCTGACAGGTCAATGGTGAAACCTTTCACTTAAAAGTCTCCTTGCAGAAAAGTAATTAAAGGGATAAGCATATTCTTAACAAGAAAATCTTATAATAAAA
>DPLM01000090.1:0-216 GCA_003541985.1 Deltaproteobacteria bacterium
TTTGTCAGGATGAGCCTGGGAGGTGTGCGTGATGAGGCAGAGATCCGTGGTCACCGTAGAACATACATCGGTGCCTTGCCAGGGAAAATCATTCAGTCTTTACGCAAAGCGGGTAGCAGCAATCCAGTACTGTTGATTGATGAAATCGATAAACTCTACCAAAGCGTGATTAGCGATCCTTCAGCGGCTATGCTTGAAGTTTTGGATCCAGAACAA
>DPLM01000090.1:528-11704 GCA_003541985.1 Deltaproteobacteria bacterium
CTTGAAGTTTTGGATCCAGAACAAAACAATACTTTCACAGATCACTACCTAGAAGTTGAATATGATCTGTCAGACGTACTTTTCATCTGTACGGCCAATTCCACTCAGCAGATCACAGCTCCTTTGCTGGATCGGATGGAAGTGATTCGCTTGTCAGGTTACACTGAACTGGAGAAAATGCGAATTGCAGAAGATTTTATCATTCCAAGACAACGAAAACTGCACGGTTTGGTAGCTGAACAGTTGCGTTTCCGCAAAGCTGCGGTAGAAGAAGTGATTCGAAGCTATACTCGTGAGGCTGGCGTGCGTAATCTGGAGCGAGAGCTTGGCAAGATCTGTCGAAAAGTCGTTACCCAGCTGGTTCGTTCTGAAGAGAAGAAAAACATGATGGTGACACCAAAATTGGTGCACAAGTGCTTGGGAGTGCCACATCCACCAAGGGATCGCAAGAACGAGAACAACGAGGTGGGCGTGGCAATGGGCTTGGGTGTTACTTCACTGGGTGGAGAAACGATGCTGGTGGAAATTGGACTGATGCCTGGAGGTGGTAAATTGTCCCTGACCGGTAAATTGGGTGATGTGATGCAGGAGTCCGCCAAGGCAGCATATTCATGGGTACGCAGCAATGCGGAGTCACTTCGTATCGATCACAAGCTCTTCAAAAAGCGAGATCTACATATTCACTTGCCGGAAGGAGCGACGCCCAAAGATGGCCCGTCTGCTGGGTTGCCGTTGATCACAGCGATTGTTAGTGCTTTTACCCAGATCCCAGTTCGCAACGAAGTAGCAATGACGGGTGAGATCACTCTCCGGGGGCATGTTACAGAAATAGGCGGGTTGAAGGAGAAACTATTAGCCGCTCGTCGGGGCATGTTTTCAACGGTTGTAATACCCGTAGAAAATGAGAAAGATCTGGCTGAAATTCCGGCCGAAATTACGGACGGACTGCGGATTCGAGCGGTACATAACGTGAATGACGCCCTCAATATTGCTCTGGAACATCACCCAGCCTTGCTTGAGGTACCAACCACTGCCGGAGAAAAACTTCCAACAGATGGTACTGAGACGGTCGCCTGAGCAGATCACAACGATATTTTCCCCAACAATCCGCAATAGCATTTTTCCATGATTGAAGTTTTCCTGCCCGATGGTTCATCTCGTCAATTGCCTGAAGGTGCTACAGGATTGGACCTGGCTAACAGCGTCGGTCGCCGCTTAGCACAAGATGCTGTGGCCATTCGTGTAAATGAACAGCTCAGTGATATTTATCTAGAATTGCCCAATCAGGCACAGATCGAAATCGTAACACGAACTCAGCCCGATGGCTTAGAGTTGCTGCGTCATGATGCAGCACATTTGATGGCCCAAGCCGTTAAAGAACTCTACCCAGAAACCCAGGTCACCATTGGTCCAGTGATAGAGAATGGTTTCTACTATGATTTTGCACGTGAAGAGTCATTCACTCCTGATGACTTGGAGCGGATTGAAGGCCGAATGCGAGAGTTGGTGCAAGAAAATATCTCTATCCAAAGAGAAGTCTGGGAGCGGGACATAGCAATCGCTTTTTTTGAAGAGCAAGGAGAGGTTTACAAGGCGCAAATCATTCGTGATCTCCCAGAAGATGAGGTGATTTCCCTCTATCGCCAGGGAAATTTTACCGACTTATGTCGAGGACCCCACCTACCTTCAACCGGCCGTCTGGGGCAGGGTTTTAAATTAATGAAACTGGCAGGAGCCTATTGGCGGGGGAAGTCTGAGAATGCGATGCTTCAACGAATCTACGGCACCGCTTGGTCTAATGAGAAGGAACTCAATAGCTACCTACATCAACTGGAGGAAGCAGAGCGGCGAGATCATCGACGACTTGGCCGTGAGATGGGGTTGTTTCACTTCCAAGACGAGGCCATAGGCTCCGTGTTCTGGCATCCAAAGGGTTGGACATTGTACAGAATTTGTGAGCAGTACATGCGTCAGCGCCTAGAAAAATCAGGCTATGTAGAGGTCAAGACCCCACAGTTGATGGACCGATCGCTCTGGGAGAAATCAGGTCATTGGGAAAAATTTCAGGAGCATATGTTTATTGCCGAAGTAGATGAAGGTGGCAAAGGACATAGCGAAGATCAACACTCTTTGGCTCTCAAACCCATGAGCTGTCCAGGGCATGTGGAGATCTTCCGCCATGGGATCAAGAGTTACCGTGATTTACCGTTACGTCTTGCCGAGTTTGGTTCTTGCCATCGTTATGAACCACACGGAGCGCTACACGGACTGATGCGCGTACGTGCCTTCACTCAGGATGATGCACACATCTTCTGTACAGAGAGCCAGGTTGAGGGAGAAACCAAAGCTTTTATTGAGTTGCTCTCGACAATCTACCAAGATTTCGGCTTCGAGAGTTTCCATGTAAAATTTTCAGATCGACCTGAAGTTCGTGCTGGTTCTGATGAGATTTGGGATCGTGCAGAATCAGCACTACTAGCGGCAACAAAAGCGGCTGGTCAGGACTATACTCTGAATCCGGGAGAAGGTGCTTTCTATGGGCCAAAACTAGAGTTTGTATTGCGTGATGCGATCGGGCGTGATTGGCAATGTGGGACTCTGCAAGTGGATTTTGTTTTGCCAGAACGCCTAGATGCAAGCTATGTCGCAGAAGATGGACAGCGCTACCGACCTGTGATGCTGCACCGAGCGATTTTCGGTTCTCTTGAGAGATTTCTGGGTATTTTGGTCGAACAGTTTGCTGGGCGCTTCCCATTGTGGTTAGCTCCAACACAGGCTGTCTTGGCAACGATCGTTACAGAAGCCAATGACTATGCACTGGATTTGCAAAACCAATTATTAGCTATGGGCCTACGCGCTGAGGTCGATTTGCGCAATGAGAAAATTAGCTACAAAGTTCGGGAACATAGCCTACAGAAAGTGCCGATAATATTAGCACTGGGAAGACGAGAGGCCAAAGAAAAAACTGTGACAGTTCGGCGACTGGGGTCTAAAGAACAAGAGACATTACTCTTCGAAGATTTTTTGGTTCAATTGCAAGAGGAAGCGACACCGCCAGCTTTGCGATAAAGCCAATTCCATACATGTGCTGAACATGAGGAAATATGCGAGAAGATACTGATTTTGATGATGATCTTCTGGATGAAGAAGAAGGGACGGGAGGGCCTGATGAGGATGCGATTCCGGAGAGTTTTGCCAAAGATCTGGCGACCCGAATGGTCGTTCTTTTTGAGAAAGAGGTAGATCCAAAAGCGGCAGCTGTCACGGTCTCGGACTTTGTTTACACCAGTACGAATACACTAAAGAAGCTTCCCTACTTCATTGATGCCCTCGAGATGCTGCTCGACAACGAGCAGACACAGCGTTTTGCTGCTCTCAGCTGGGTGGCGCTCGTTAATGAAAGTGTCAACACTGAAGACTACGTTGGCTACGTACAGGACATGCTCGACTACCTGTTGGAGTCTTTCTACAACATGGAGAAGTCAGACGTAGAGATTGGTGATCGCAAATTTTCGGGAACCAGTTATGTGATATGTGAGATTTTCTCCAAGATGTTCGACATGAACAAAAACCATGGTGACGTCTGTTCCGAAATCTTTACGATTCTAATTCGCAAGGAAATGATCATTGAAGCCCAAGAGGATGCGGAGTATGAGGCTCGTAGTGGCCGTACTGGCTCTAAAAAGGCACGCAAGAAACGCCTACGTCTTTATGATGAAGTTATCAACTATCTGCAGGCTAAATCGCAGTTCAAGCAAAACCAGATGAGTTCGGAGAACCCATTCGAATTCCTTGGAGTACTGGTTGAGAAACTGAAGGCCACGAAGCGTTATGTCTCCCAGGAAATTCTCAATACGCGCGCAGCCGAGAAAAAGAAGCAACTCGAGACAGAACTCCAGAATCGACTGGCTTCAGCAGAAGAATTGGTTATGGGGGTTGACAGTTTTACAGATGGCCTAGGATTCTTCGTCAAAGAGCGCAAATACAATTTCAAGTTTTTGGCTGTGGAAAGAGTGCGTCTTGCTCTTCAGTTGACGGGTTCGATCATCGGTGCATGCTATTTTTTACTCGGATATGTGGGGATGTACGGGATTGATTGGGTGAACGGTACAGTGGTCTGCATTACGATGTTGCTGTTTTCTAGAATCATGACTTCTCGCAAGCGGTTTTCGGACTTCTATCCAAAAGATGTCAGTAAGGAGCTAGAGACCTGCTCAACAGGTTTTATTGATGTTTTTAAGCACATGTCCAGAGGGCAACTGGAGTTCTTTCTGAGTAAGCAAATTCGTTTTGATCGAAACCAGATCTATTTGAAGATGCTGCCTGAATACGTCAAGTACCTTTATGCGATCATGCCGGATCGTAAGAGTATGTTGATGGATGTGAAGGAATTATCGGGTCTGGTCGAGAGCATCGAGATTGATGTGTCTAAGAAACTGCGGGGCATGCTATGAGTCAACGGACTCGTCTGGCAGCGCTGTCTTCGGACTTGTTTGGTCAGGAGATTTGTCTACGAGGTTGGCTACGAACAGTACGAAATTCAAAGAAATTTTCTTTCCTCAATTTGAACGATGGCTCGACACAGTCGGGAATCCAAATCATTGCTGATGCAGAGTTGCCCGATTACGAAGAAATTGCCAAATTAGCAACTGGCTCAGCGGTTGAAGTGATTGGCCAACTAGTTGAGTCTCCCGGAAAGGGACAAGCCTTCGAAGTACAAGCTCAGCAAATCCGAATCTACGGCAGGTCATCAGGAGAGGACTACCCACTCCAAAAAAAAGGCCACACCCTTGAATTCCTCCGTGAAATCGCCCACCTCCGACCTCGAACCAATACTTTTGGCGCTGTCTTCAGAATCAGGAATACACTCGCTGATGCAGTCCATCGCTTCTTTCAGGAACGTGGATTCCTCTATATTCACACACCAATTATCACTGCCAGCGATACAGAAGGGGCAGGGGCATTGTTTCAAGTTACGACTCTGCCACTGGATCAGCGGCTACCCCTAACTTCCCAAGGCAAGCCCGACTACAGTGCCGACTTTTTTGATCGTCCTGTATTCTTGACAGTGTCAGGCCAGTTGAATGTAGAGGCATTTGCGTGTTCGTTTGGTGATGTCTACACCTTTGGACCAACGTTTCGCGCAGAAAATTCAAATACATCCCGGCACCTTGCTGAGTTTTGGATGATTGAGCCAGAGGTGGCTTTCTGCGAATTGTCAGACTTGGTTCAACTAGCTACTGACTTCCTAAAATTCTTGCTCAACAGTTGTCTTGAACGCCACTCGGAAGACTTGGCGTTCCTACAAAAGATGTATGATCCAGAGCTTTGTGCAACGTTAGAGCACATCGTCTCATCTGAATTCAAGACTGTGTCTTATACGGAAGCCGTTGAGATTCTCCAGCGGCCAGAACAGTCCTTTGAATTTCCAGTAGAATGGGGTGCAGACTTACAGTCAGAGCATGAACGTTATCTGACAGAGCAGCACTATGGCTGCCCCGTCGTTTTGACAGACTACCCACTCGACATTAAAGCATTCTATATGAAGCAGAATCCAGATGGTCGTACGGTGGCAGCAATGGATGTCTTGTTTCCAAGAATCGGTGAGATCATCGGAGGTTCCCAGCGTGAAGAAAATCTTGAACAATTACAAAAGCGTCTCTGCGAGTTAGATTTGCCCGCGGAAGAGTATGGTTGGTATCTGGATCTTCGGCGCTACGGTTCTGTACCTCACTCTGGTTTTGGTCTTGGCTTTGAGCGGATTGTTCAATTCGTGACAGGCATGAAGAACATCCGTGACGTGATCCCCTTCCCACGAGTGCCTGGCCATGCAAAATTCTAGGCCTTGATGCGGATTCTGATCACTAGCAACGTTCGCTGGTGGAACGCGGAAGCTGCCTATGCAGCTACCCTCGCAAGAGAATTACTGAATGCAGGGCATAAAGTTTGGGTGCTGACCCTCCCCAATTCATTGAATGAGACCAAGCTGCGTAATTGGAACCTGCCAATTATTACTGATATTCCACTTAGTTCTTCAAATCCCTGGCGACTTTGGCGGGCCTATCAACGGCTACAATCTCTGATTGAGGAACAGCAGATTCAGATTGTCAATGCCCACCGATCCGAGGGATTTCCCCTACTTGTTTTGCTTCGGCTACGGCTGAAAAGTTTTGCATTAATCCGTACTCGCGGTACAACACGGCCACTTCGTGATCATTGGGTAAATCGCAAGTTACATGAGGATTGGATCGAGGCCGTGATTGTGCCTGCGCAGGTGATCGCTTCCCAACTTCGCCAGGTTCTCAATCTTCCACCAGAGCGTCTGCAGGTCATCTACTATCCTGCTAATTCAAGTCTGATTGACTCACAAGGAGAAAGTGAAGCTCAACAATCTCGATTAGAGTGCTTTGATCGATTGGGTATACCAGAGCACTGTAGAGTCATTGGTATTGTCGGTCGTATTCGGCCAGTCAAGGGGCAGCGGATTCTTCTAAAAAGTTTTGTCGCACTAAGAAAGCATTTTCCAGACATAGTGCTGCTGATGCTCTATCGAGATACGAATGAGACAGAGGCAGAATGGCAAGGACTTTTGCAAGATTTGGCTGAATCGAACCTCCAGCAGAATGTCTACTTGTATGGCTATCGGGAGGATGTTCTGGAAATTATGCGTCACACTGACATTGGTGTAGTAAGTTCTGTAGATTCTGAAGTGATTTGTCGTGTGGCTGTTGAGTTTTTTTCTGTGGGAACTCCTGTGGTTGCTTTTCCCACTGGGGCCCTACCTGAGATCATTTGGGATGGTGTTACAGGCCGGATTGCAAAAGACAAGAGCGCTGAAGCCCTAGCAGAAATTTTGGAGTGGATGCTGGAAAGTCCAGAATGCATTGCAGAGCTTGGTAAGAACGCTCGTCAGCAGTCTTTGGAACGTTTTGATCCGAATAAATTGCTGCAGCAGACACTGTCAGTTTACAAGAAAGGTTGGCAACGCTTACAGTCGCAATTGGTAACAGGAGAGACAAATGTTCGGCCGTAAATCCACAGAACGTGGTTTCCCAAAGCACGAGGAAATTGTTCTGCACAAGGTCATGGAGCAGGTGGAGAAGGTGTTGCGCCAGATGCAAACTGAGGGAAAAGACCTGACTCGGGTGCGTATCAAACGATTCCAAAAGACACATCATGTAAGCTGCCGCTGTCAGCAATGTAAGTTGGCAGAGGAAAAAAAGGATCCACGTTTACGAGGAATGTTGGAAGATGGCTTTAAGGTCTATCTTGATAAGACGCGCGAGTGACTAGTCCGGAGAACTACCAGGAAGGTGTATTCAGCGTGGCAGAAGAACTAGCAGATCTCTGGACAGGCTTTTGCTTTGAACAGGGTGTGGCTGGCTGCGAGATTCTTCAAGAAGTTGACGGTGAACAAAGACTGAAATGCTACCTGACTGAACCACAAAAACTCGATGAATGGATTTCTCGTTTTCGCAACGAGTATCCAAAAGCAGTTGGGAAACTAGAGTTAGTGGAGCATCGACTCTGTCCGAATGAAAACTGGCGTTTGGGTTGGCATGATCATTTTCAGCCTGTAGAAATCGGTCGAACCATATTAATTGCACCTGCCTGGTACGAAAAAGACCTGTCTGAGAATCGTCAGGTAATTTGGCTGGAACCAGGACAGGCATTTGGAACAGGAACCCACGTCTCAACTCGCTTGGCACTAGAGATGCTCGAACTGGTTATTCTACAAGAAGCTCAGGTACCAGCCAGCCTCATTGATGTGGGTGCAGGGTCGGGTATTCTTGGCTTGACAGCGGCTCGTCTCGGAATTTCAAAAATTATAGCTTGTGATAGTGATCCTATAGTTCTGCCAGAGGCTCTTCACAATTTTGAATTGAATCAGCAGGGGCAACATTTTTGGGGCGTTGTTGGTACAGCCAAAGCGATTGATGAACTGGCTCCATTGGTAATCAGCAATATGTTGTTGGAGGAACTAAAATCTGAGGTAGCAGACTTGGCAAGACTGACAGCAACTGGTGGAACTCTGATTTGTAGTGGTCTTCTGACAGAGCAGGAAGCATCACTTGCAGATGCCTTAGCGAAATATGGTTTGCGGATTTGTGCTTCGACAGAGGCAGAAGGTTGGAGCGCCTTTGCTTTCCGGGAGGCAGGCAAGTTTTAAGGTGACGCAGCTTTTTCTTTGCGTCTCCCCAAAGATGGGGTTACTCTTGCCCAACTTAAAAAATTGTTGTTCGCTGTGAGCTTTGCTGCTCATAGTTGCTTATTCTGTAATCACGAAAGGAGAGAAATTCCATGGAATTGCCTAATACCGAAGCCATGTCCGTTGAGGAGAAAGTTTGGTTTGCACGGGCTATTGCCGGCATGATTGTGGCCGATGGTCGAGTGGATGACTCAGAACTCGAATTTCTTAAAGAGGCCATTTCCTTTCTGGAAGATCGTGATCAGGTAAATGACATCATGGCCGTTGTGCGCCAAGGTAAGACCCCATCGCTGGAAGCACGAAAGATTGATCCTAAGCAATCATTTATTATTCTCAAGTATCTTGCAGAGTTGATGGTTGTAGATGGGAAAATGTCAGAGACGGAAATCACCTTCTTTGTATATGCTGGTGGTCTGTTAGGCTTCACCAGCAATATCCTTACGAAACTATGGAAGACAGCACGATCAATGCTGGAAGCAACTAAACCATTGGCAAAAATCTCTGCTGGTAAGAATGCTTCTCTAGTGCGACTCACCTCACTCTCAGAATCCCGTTGTACTTTCCGGAACCCTCGCGCGATGGTTCCCAATATGCCGGTCTATATCCAGATTTCTAAATCAGGTTCAGAGGAAGAGTTTTATGACCGTGTTGAAGGCAGAGTGACTGGACAACGTCAGGAAAAGTGGGATGAGAAGAGTGTCTCGATTCGTGTAGATATCGTCCAGAGACTGGGAGATCAACATGGTATTCTTCAGATCCTCTACCCAGATCGTTATGAGGTCTCAACAGTCAATGATCGGCTCACACCTAAGAAATCCTCACTGACTGGACGCATCGTCAACTGTTTTGCTTGCGGCAATGATAAGGTTCATTTTTGGTCTTTGCGTGCCAGGAGCATGATTACCAAGCAGAATATTTTTGGGATCCCAAAGTACCTAAGCCCTTCTGGATCTATGGATTTCTGTGATTTTAATCTGCTGGATGTGACGAGTTGTACTAGCTGTGGGTTCTCTACCAATATTTTGGAAAATTTCCGCTCACAGTCCAACCGGAACGCTCCCTTCAACGTAGAGCAGTTCCAGGAAGGATGGGAAGAGCGAATGAAGAGCTTACTAGAGAAAACTACAGATCCAGCAGCATTCATGAGTGAAGAACGAGATCTTGAGATGGCATTGCTCAGCTACGATTTGGCTATAGAAACCCATAAACGATTGTCGGAGGTTGCAGAAACACCGTATGCCAACGTTCGTAAAATGGCCTCACTGAATATGGTGAAAGCTGAAATGCTCTCGGAGGCAGGTCGAATCGACGAAGCCAAGGCGGCACTGAAGAAAGTCATTGAATGGCTCGAACCAATTTTTGAACAACTTGACAAGGTCGAGATTATCAAGGCTTGTCTACTGCTCTTCAGACTCAAAGTGTATTTCAAAGACTTCCAGGGGGCTGGAGGTCTGATGAAGTTCATGGATAACTATGACACCGAAGGAAAATTGGATCAGGAATCTGAAGAGTTTAAGGTGCTCTCCGTATCGCAGCAGGCGTTAAAGAAGTGCTATGATGATCGTGAAGAGTACTCGGAAGAAAAACTGAAAACTTTCCATTTGCCCGAGTAAGTCCTACCTACGAACACACTTCTCTTTCCACATGTATTTTTTCCGAAAGCTTCGCCTTCTGCTTTTGCTAGTGGGAGGCCTAGGCTTTCTCCTGCTGCCTATCCAGCCAGCTTGTGCTCAAGTCTTTGAAGATGCCTGGGGATTATTGCTGTTCAAGGGGCAGACAGCTCAAAGCAACCTAGATGACATCGGTTTGATCAACTATACGGACTCACACGATCCCTCCAAAGCTCTAGATTTGGCGTATCCAAACACAGATGAGCTAGTTTATGGAGTAGAAGTCGCACGTCGAATATCAAGGAAGCTTTGGTGGTTCTATTATTTGGAACCTTACGTTACGGAATTGGAAGCAGCTCTGAGTATCAATTATCGAGAAAGCCAAACTAAGGTGATTAACGAGATTGGTCCTTCTGTAATATTCCGATGGAAAAACTTCCGATGGGATCGCTATGTGAAGACCACGATTGGCGTTGCTGAAGGAGTCTCTTACGCTTCCCAGATCCCAGATCAAGAGCGAACTGAAGGCAGATTCTCCAAACACTTTATGAATTTGCTGACGCTAGATATCACTTTGGCTCCGCCACAACTTCCAGAAGCAGAGTTGTCTTTCCGAATTCATCATCGCTCTGCTGGGTATGGCTTGTATGGTGTGCGCAACACCAGTTCTAACGTACTTGGGGTAGGACTACGCTATCGTTGGGGAACAGCTCTATGAGCAAAGCTTTTGAAAGAAAGGCCTAGTCGTTAGATAGTCTGCTAGCAGATTTGTTAAGATGACTCAGTAGCAGGCTAGTCTTTTTGATTAGATATATGCAGTTTTAAAAGTATAGAGATGAGTCAATATTTAGAAAATTTGTCTTGGTAGAATTGAAAAAGTAGTTGCATATCGTTGATAGTAGGGGACCATGGCTGCAGCGAGCGCATGAAAATCACTCTGATTTCCTCCCTCCAGCAACTTAGGAAGACTCTGACTCAGATCTAGTTGGTATTCCTGTTCTAGTATGACGTCCATCAGCTGAATAAAATATTGTATGATTTCGTGAGATGGTCGACTGGTGAGTACCACTGCCCCAGTATCTAACAGACTGTGGATATCGATAACAGCCAAGGAGGGAGCTAGTGCTGCCTGTTCCAACTACTGGTTAAAAATTTGATGCTGTTCGCTACTATCTTAACTAAGCTGAGTAGTTTTCGGTTTTTCGATTCCAGCTTTGCTTAGTTTGTTGAGCAGTAGAAATAAGGGGGTGAGCTCTAACAACAAGCTACCCTGACCCGGAGAATCAATCCGCATCAGAGCTAAGCCTCCTGCGTTGCTGTTGGTTCCTCGTAGGACGTCTCCATCATAAACAACCCC
>DPLM01000056.1:0-4879 GCA_003541985.1 Deltaproteobacteria bacterium
CCATCGTAGAGTTGGACGGTGATCTTATCAGCCGTACCTACAACATGGTGATTAGTCAGTATGTAACCATCAGACCGAACGATTGCACCCGAGCCTGAACCTTCCTGACGAGGCTGGTTTTGGAATGGTCTCATCACGTTGGCAAGTTTCTGTTCAACCTTGATGTGGACCACGGACTTTTGAACTGATTGTACTAGTTCAGCTCTCGTCTTGGAGGCCTGAATCAACGGAGCCACAAACGGCTTGCTTTCAGACCGGACTGGGACCGTGCTCATCAGTAAAATTAGCAAGCATCCCAGCAAGACAAGTAATTTGAGTTGATAACTCTGGAAATCTAGTTTTCTTTGGATCAAGTAATTATTCTGCATAATTCCTCAATAATGCGATAAAAATAGTTGAATCAAATGGTTGATGATGGCCAGTGGCTAGCCTGGCTTGCGCAGGTTCATTCAAAAGTCTTCAGGTGCATCACTCTGTATTTTATTTTTGGTTTCACCATGCTTCCCTTGATGTTGGTACTTACCTCGATGCCTTTCATCTTTGTGGTGTCTCCAACGGTTACCTTTTTTTTGGCTAGATTGCTGGACCTGCCACTGTTTCCACTGGGCTGGTGTAAGCACTTGATGAGCGGTAGATATTTCTGTTGTGCGCAGATTAGCCATCTGCAGATGCAGTTCTACTATCTGTTGATTGTGATTTTGCATTGCTGCCTGATTGAAGGTCTCCTGTCTCATCAACCGATGCTGATCCAATTGTAGTAATTCACGCTTTGAGCGTAGTGTAATCATTTCCCGCTGACTTTGCTGAGTGGCTTCCTCCAGTCGATTGATTTGTTCTTCACTGAGGTTAAGGTCTTCTTGCATGTGCAGGACTCTAAGGGTTATTGGCCTTGAACCAAGTTGGAATCCATTCATTTTCCGGGGATTTTCGCTACCTTGATGTCGGTACTTACCTCGATGTCTTTCATCTTTGTGGTGTCCCCAACGTTTGCCTCCTTCTCCCCAATAATCAACGAGTTGTACTTGTGAAGTCAGAGTTGGATTGATCGAATCGGTGGATTGTGCAAGTGCAATTGGAGCAGCTATAATCATTTTGAGCAAGGCACCAAGGATGGCTTTGTTCCAGATTCGCTTTTTCATTGTCCCTCCTTCATTTGGATTGGATCATAGTTAAACTCGGGCGCTGATCTTGATTTACAAAAAATAATTCTAGTTGGAAAATATGAAGAAATTTTGGAGGAATTATGGAGATTTTGTGAAGAACGAAAATGCTGAAGGAGTAGCTGGATCTTACTTGTCGTTTTTGGGGTTGCAGCTACAGTAGTCGAATGTTTGAAGAACTCAATTTCGAGAGGATATCTGTGGAGAAAGTGTTTTTTGGGCTGGGCAGTAATTTGGGAGATCGAGCCCGCTATCTACAGCAGGCACGTGACGCTTTGATCGATTTGCCTTTACAGGAGTTTCAGGCGTCTGCGGTTTATGAAAGCTTACCACTAGCCAATATGGATCAACCGCTCTACTTGAATCAGGTAGTCTGTGGTAAGGTCGCACTAGGTCCAGAGATTTTGCTGGAGACTTGTTTGCAGATTGAGAAAAGATTGGGACGAATCCGCTGGGAACACTGGGGTCCCAGAATTATCGATATTGATTTGTTATCGTATGGCAATCTCTGTTTACGATCACAGCGTTTGACTATTCCCCACCCAGAATTATCTAATCGCAGCTTTGTACTGCTTCCCTTGTCTGAATTGGAACCAAGTTGGACACATCCGGAAAGTGAAGAAATCCTAGATACGATCTGGCAGCAGTGGCAGGATCAATATCCTTATGAAAGCTTGCCGACAATTTGGAACCCAAAGAAAAGTCTAGCGAAGTAAAATTGATTTAATTCTGCAGTGCATGAGCTGTATCAACAAAATGCTGTACTTTGGTGAAGGGTGTATCTGCTAGCAGCCCATGGCTCAAGTTCAGAATGTGAGAGTGCCCGCCGGTGGCAGCTAGACAGTCTTGAGTGGCTTGAGTAATTTCTGTCAAGCTACCATCTCTGAGAAGTTGATTACTTACATTACCTTGCCAGATCAGATCAGGGTACAGTTCCTGTGCTTTTCTCAGATCGATACATGAGCCGACACTAAGTCCTTTGGCACCGCTCTGTGCCATCCAGTCAAGATATGGGCATTCTTTGGCAAACAGTAAGGAGTTTGTACCTTTATTGAGTCCTGCAAATACTTGTTGTTGAGTTGGTAGCGCCCAGCGTTCATAAAGCTCTGGATTTAGCTCATCGGCAAATGATTCAAACAACTGAACTGCTTGGGCTCCTTTAGTAAGTTGGTAATTTAGGTAGTCAATAGTCATCTGGGTCAGTTTTTCAAGTAATAGCTCTACAAGTTTTGGATGATTTTCAAAGATTTCCAGAATCTTTTTCTGCTGACGATGAGGAGAGCCTCCGGCCAGCAAAAAGAAAGCTAGTGTGACAGGAGCTCCAGCAAATCCAAGTACAGGTAGTTCATCCTGCAGTTCTTCGTGGATTCCTTGTAAGATGGCTCCAACATGACTCAGATCAGCTTCTGGATCGGGTAGTCGTAGTTGGTAAACTTGTTCCAGGGTTTGAATTGGTTTACTGATTGGCCCTGGACGAAAAACGAATGGTGCACCCATGGGTGCCAGTGGTGTTAAGATGTCCTGAAACATTATGATCGCATCGATTCCAAGTCGCTTGGGTAGCAGGGATACTCGAATTGATTGTGTAACATCACCAAACAGTTCTTCCAAGGGACGCCCGTCTGTTTCCCGAAGAGCGATATACTCGGGATCTGTTCTGCCAGCCTGCCGCATCATCCAAACAGGTACTCGTGACACCTGCTCACCACGGAAAACACGGAGCAAGAGGTCATTTTTTTTGGTGTTGTTGATTTGAGCCATTAATCTATCGGGAATATGCATGAAGAAGAAAAGTGCGCCATTGATCCAGAACGCACCTTGCGAACGTTGTCACGGCACCCACATCCTGATTGAAGCGGTCCCCGGGCAGCGCTACGCAAGAGGGCGGCTCTGTGAGTGTTTTCCTACTCCCTGCCACGCTTGTAGTGGAACAGGCTTTATTTTGCGACGAGACCGTTTCCATCGCGAAATGGCAGCGAGTTGTCCAGAGTGTGTTGGACGCCTACAGCGGGTGGGATTGTACAACGAGGCCCGAGTGCCGAGGCGTTATCTGCATAGCCGTCTGCAAGCAACGGATCAAGACAAGCACAATGCTCAGATCTTCTCTCTGATTGATGCAATTCATCGCAACCTACCGGATTATCTGCGTGCACATCAAGAACAGGGCTCAACAACGGATGACCTGAAAGGCATGGTGCTGATGGGACCACCTGGTACTGGCAAGACCCATTTACTTAGCGGCTTTGTGTATCAGTGCACGATTACCCATGGGATTTCCTGCGTGTTTCAAGGCTTTGCGGAATTACTTTCTGAACTCAGGCAAGGCTACTCTGACGGAAAGTCAGACATGGAAATCATAGAATCTCACCTGCTTGCGGATGTGTTGATAATCGATGATATGGGCAAAGGACGCAATACCCCATGGGAATTAAGCATTCTGGATACCCTGATCACGGAGCGCTACAACCGAGATCGAATTGTGATGGTAACAACTAACTACACTGAAGCAGAGGAAAATACACTGCACGAGAGAGTTCTGAGCAAGGACCGAAGTGAAGAAGAACAGTTTCTCAGTGATACAATCCGCAAGCGAGTCGGAGAGAGAATCTACTCACGTTTACGCGAAATGTGTTACTTTGAGGAATTGAATGGTCCTGATCGCAGACAAGTGGATTGAACCTAGCCTCAAACAGAACTTACCGATCTGTGTTGCCAAGATAGACTCAGACTAGCCCCGTTGAAGGTGCCAGCCCAAACATCAGATTCATGTTCTGCAATGCTTGTCCTGCAGCTCCCTTCACCAGGTTATCTATTGCACTGACGATCACCCAATCCTGACCATTTTCGTGCCGGAACAAGTTCATCACACAATGATTGCTATGTATAACAGCTTTAAGATCAGGCATTACACCTGGTTCCAGCAAATGCACAAAGGACTTGTCTGCACAAAAATCCTGATAGCATTTTCGCAGTTCCACCTCTTCAATTGGCTCACTAAATCGTAAATAGATTGTGCTCAAGATACCTCGGTTCACGGGTAGCAGATGAGGCGTGAAGATAATATCCCCAAGTTTTTCTTCAGGATAGCCCTGCTGGGCCAGATATAGCTGAATTTCAGGTCGATGTTGGTGCTGGAAGATCTTGTAGGGTTTCAGATTCTCATTGACATCAACATAGTTGGTCATTGAATTCTCCACCCTTCCACCAGCCCCACTGACTCCAGACTTGGCATCAATCACCGGAGGGACTTTCAGTTGTTTCAGGCGATCTCCCAGTGGCCATAGAGCAAGCAAGGCCCCAGTTGGATAGCATCCTGGATTAGCAACCAGCCTAGCAGTGGCGATCTGCTTAGCAAAGACTTCAGCGAGTCCAAAAACAGCTTTTCCCAACCAACTTTCTTCAGGAGCTAGTTTATAATGCTTGGCTGTGAGTTCTGGTGTTTGGAGCCGGAACATACCTGAAAGATCAATTATTCTCACTCCTTCAGCATGAAGACGAGGGACCCACTCCAAGCTAGCTTTATTAGGAACTGCCAGGAAGGCGACATCACACTCAGCTACATCAATGTTGTGACCTGTGAAGATTAGAGAAGAACCTTGATAGGCTGGTAATAACCGGCCAACGGGCATACCGTCATAGCGTTCTGATGTGATGTGACGCACGGTGGCATTCGGATATCTCCTGAGCCAAGTCAGTAATTCCAGACCAGAAAGGCCTGC
>DPLM01000056.1:5276-6762 GCA_003541985.1 Deltaproteobacteria bacterium
AATCAAAGTTGATGCTTCACAGTTTGGTTGGTTCACCCGAATCGTTGTTGATAGTGCTCTTCGTGAAAGCCTATCAGAAATTCATTATCAATACGCCAAGTAGGGGCCCGTAGATTCCCACTAGGACCCATCACACTGGCGAGAATCAACTCTGGGTTATCTGTAGCCGGGTTCCATTCCAACAGCCTCTTTCCTTTAGCAACAGTCACTTTCGTAGCTCCTCGAATTAGCTCCCAAGCAGCTTCTGCTGGGATTTTTTCTTTGCTGGCGTTGATACGTTTCTCTACAGAAACACTATTTGCGTCAAGAAACTCTTGCGCTTGTTTACACGTGGTTCAACCGTTACGGAAGTAACCCCATCGAATTGAGATAGACATAATCATTCTCATAGAAGAGTTAGGCCATCTGCTCATTCAGGGAAGGCTTGGATGGCGAAGGTGGTCTTGTCCTAGCAATTTAGAACTGAACAGAAAGTCAGCTGTTGTCGTGCCGCAAGCCATAAGAATATCGTAAACAACAGCGAGCCGAAATAGGGCCTTGACATCGGGATCATGTGGCTGAGAGGTCAAAGGATCGCAGCAGAAAACGAGTGGGGTTAGTTTTTCTGTGGCAATGAGTGTCCCAGTTTGCTGATCACCGCCAAGAGGTCCGCTGAGCAATCGTGTGATAGGCAGATTCGACTGTTGCTGAAGCAGAGAGCCTGTTGTACTGTTTGCGTAAAGCTTGTGTTGGAGTAGTTGATCCCGATGCCGTTTTGCCTAGGCCAGCGGGAGAGGTTTTTTGTGGTCGTGAGCAACAAGCGCAATTCTCTTTTGGTTGGGTAGGGAAGAAGCCATTCAGAGGAACTTGAAACTCAGCCCTACTAAGGTTGCCAGAGATAAAGAAAGCCAGAACTCGGCATAAGTGAGTCTGGTATACGAACAAGATTAACTTCTGTGGCGCTGCTTCCTAACAAAGATGGTTGGAAGGAACTCGGCCTCTGATAGACCACTATGGTTGCACTCGAAGCACCTGTACGCATTTGAGCAGCCAACAAAGCATCTTCCAAATATCCAACACGGTCTACGAGTTTCAATCTTAGAGCATCTTCTGCTGGAAAAATACTTCCATCTGCCAACTTGCGTGCGTCTTCTTGAGGAAGTTTTCGATTTTCAGCGACAAGTCTTACAAAACGATCATAGTGGGCGTTCAGAATACGAAGCAAGATGTCACGACTCTCTTTGCCAATAGGCTTCAAAGGTACTGCCAGTTCCTGCTTCGTAGATCCACTTGCAAGTACTTCCCCCTGTAAACCAATTTTTTCAAGCAGTCCTTCAGCATTAAAGCGCACCATGACTACTCCAATACTCCCTACAACTGATGTTGGATTAGCCCAAATTTCATCGCCAGCTAACGCTGCGTAATAACCTCCCGATGCCCCAATGGCGCCAATACTGACAACAATCGGCTTGCCACTACGTTGCCTGAACTGTTTCAATTCATGAAA
>DPLM01000102.1 GCA_003541985.1 Deltaproteobacteria bacterium
TTGGATTTATTGTGGCCGATGGAGTGACTGTTCCAGTGAATAACCCGATTCTCTTCCAATTAGGTACTACCAAAATTTTTGGACTGATTCCTATTCCGGTCCTGATCACAGCCATTGTTGTTCTCATCGCCCACTTTGTACTGTCACAGACTCGATTCGGTCAGTATACCTACGCCATTGGGGGAAATCGAGAAGCTGCTCTACGGGCTGGGATCAATGTAAAACGACACACCCTGTTGCTCTACATGATCTCTGCAGGATTTGCTGGTCTAGCCGGATTGATCTATACTGCCCGTTTCTCAGCTGGTGCTGCCCAGGCTGGAGAGCCTCTTCTGCTTGATTCCATTGCAGCAGTATTCATTGGAGGAGCCAGTTTCTTCGGTGGCTCAGGAAGAATCTTTGGAACTGTTATCGGGGCTCTGGTGATTGCTATCATTCAGTTTGGACTCGTCTTTGTAGATGTTGAGCCCTTCTGGCAGTTCCTGGCCGTAGGGATCGTGATCATCGTGGCTGTACTGGTAGATCAGTCACGTACACGCATATCCAACGGAGGAAAATGATGCTAGAAGTCAAGGGAGTTTCTAAGCACTTCGGGGGAGTCAAAGCGCTTAACAACGTCAGTATGAATCTCCGGGCAGGAGAAGTATTGGCACTAGCTGGAGACAATGGAGCTGGCAAATCCACATTGATAAAGATCATTTCAGGAGTGCACGCACCTGATACCGGTTCACTGGCTTATCAGGACCAACCTCTCCATGCTAATTCGCCTCTACAAGCCCGTAACCTAGGAATTGAGACCATTTATCAAGATCTGGCGCTAGCCGACAACCTTGATGTAGGCGCCAACATATTTCTAGGGCGGGAGCCAATGAAATCCTTCCTGGGAATGACACAGATTATTGACCGTCAAAGAATGCTAAAGGAGTCAAGAGAGGTCTTGCACTCACTAGACATTGAAATTCCAGAAAGTTCCCTTGAACAACCTGTGCGCAATTTATCAGGGGGCCAACGACAAGCGATTGCGATCAGTCGCGCAATTTACTGGAATGCAAAGTTGCTCATCATGGATGAACCAACCGCCGCTCTAGGTGTACCAGAACAACGCAAGGTGCTGGAGTTGATCGATAAACTGCGCACACAGAAAATCGGAATCATCTTCATTTCACACAACCTAAATGACATTTTTGCGGCCTCAGACCGGATTCTAATCCTACGACAGGGACGTGTAGTAGGGGAGAGCAAAATCAATGAAACTAGTAGAGAAAAAGTGGTCAGTCAAATGGTTTCTGGCTAAAAAGTAATACATCCACAGTGAGGGGTATTTTGATGTTGAAAGAGAAAAACTTACGAACCCGACGTCTGTTTCGCGACAATGATCGTTCCCTAGTAATTGCGATGGATCATGCACGCGTCTTTGATACCGTCACCGGCTTGAAGAATATTGCTGCGGTTGTCAAGGCAGTACGTGCTGGAGGAGCTGATGCCATTTTGACTCCTTGGGGTTCTACAGTCGCTGCAGCAGAAGCCTTGGGCGGTGGTGGCTGCTGGCTCAGTGTAGACATCACACCACAGAGCATCCAAAGCACAGTAGAGATGGCACTCCGCCTCGGAATCGATGGGATCAAGGTAGAAATTTACCCCTGGTGTGATCCAAAAGATGATTACTTCAAACGCTACCATGGTAACGAATCCGTCCTACATGGAATGCAGCTTGCTGCTGAATGCCAGAAATGGGGCATTCCATTGATGATTGAGAGCGTCCCCGGAGGCTGGCCTAACGAAACCATGCGTACTCCAGAGATGGTCGCGGCTGCAAGTCGTGTGGCTGCTGAAGCTGGTGCAGACTATGTGAAAACTTTCTACACTGGCGACAAGGAGAGCTTCCGCACTGTTCTGGAAAACTGTACGGTTCCAGTGTTAATTCTTGGCGGTCCAAAGTCAGATTCTGATCGGGGAATCTTAAAGATGGTACGTGATGCTATGGACGTCGGTGCAGTCGGCGTCACGATGGGACGCAACGTCTGGGGACATGCAAATACTGAAGGAATGACCGCAGCACTAGCTGCCATCATCCACGAAGATGCAAGTGTCGATACGGCCTATCGCTTGGTGAAATCTTAGCTTCTAATTCTCCCCGCTTGAGCTCCAATGCCTCGTCCTGCTTCTGATCTAATCGCTCGGATTGCCTGGCGCTATTATGTCCAGAAGCAGAACCAGGTGGAAATTGCTGCCAACCTCAACCTCTCACGTCAGAGTGTTCAACGTTACCTAAGCCAAGCACTTGAGCAGGGCATCGTGGTCACACGCATCGACCACCACCATCTGAGTGAGTGCATGGAACTCAGCCAGGAATTACAGTCTCGCTATCATCTAAAACTCTGTGAAGTCGCTCCAGCCACCGATGAACAAAGTGCTGAGGAGGTGTTTCAAAGCCTCTGTGCGCTCGGTGCCCAAGTGATGGAACGCTTCATCCGCAGGGAAAATCCCTGCTCCTTTGCTCTAGGCAGCGGACAAACAATCCGCCACAGCATCAACCACCTTGAAGAATTTCAGCGCAACGATCACAGCGTTACCTCTCTCGTTGGCTTCACAACACCCGAAGGTAACCCCAGCGAATTTGATTTGGTCACCCCTTTTGCTGAAAAAACTGGTGCCCAAGGATACTATTTTCCTGCTCCACTGGTTCTTCCTACTCTTGCTGAGAAACAACTCCTAGAACAGTTGACCGTCTATAAACGTGTCTCCAAGATCGTTGAACAAGCTAACGTTGCCTTTGCCAGTGTCTCTCCACTACATACCAACTCGCCTTTTCTAAAAGAAGGCTTGATGACTAATGAGGAATGGCAATACCTTCAAAGACAGGGAGCTTGCGCAGAATTACTCGGCAGGATTCTGGATGTGGATGGCCAATTGCTCAATGAAGAATTTACGAATCGATTGGCTGGTGAGGTATTGAGACACAATCCAGATCGGCTGTTTGTTTGCATCTCTGGAGGTATTCAAAAGCATAAAGCTCTGTACTCTATTCTTCAGGGAAAGTGGATCAATGGCCTGGTAACAGATGAACAAACTGCCCATTACCTATTGCAGATGGCTTCCACTTCAGTTAGATGAAGACCCACGATTAGCAAATTCAATCATTTTCTACGAGAGGCCTTGCCTTAGCCTCTGCTTTCTTGCCGGAGAAATTTCTCATGAATTCCCCTTTACTTTTGGGTGTAGACGCTGGTTCAAGCCGAGTTCGGGCACTCATTTTCACACTGGAAGGTGCTATCGTTGCGGAGGGTAGCGTCACCCCTCCACTGGAAACGCCATATCCTGGCTGGGCGACCTTGAATGCAGATCAGCTCTGGCAGGCTTGCTGGCAGGCAATTCGTCGAGCCGTGCGGCAGGTAGAAGACCCCAAGCGAATTCAGTCTATAGCTGTGACCAGTGTTGCTGAGGCTGGAGTACCCTTGGATGAAGATGATCGACCTCTGCACCCGATCATCGCCTGGTACGACACACGCACGAAGCCACAAGCCCAGCGCCTTGTCGAACAAATAGGTGAACAGCGGCTCTTTGATACAACTGGATTAAACATCTCCCCAATCTACACTCTCTGCAAGCAGCTCTGGCTACGCGAACACAAACCAGAAGTCTTTAAGGCAACTCGTCGCTGGCTCCACACTGCAGACTACCTGGCTTGGCGTCTCTGTGGCATTCCAGCCACTGACTATAGTTTAGCCTCTCGGACCTTTGCACTCGATATTCATTCCTTACAACTTGCCAGTGGGTTGCTGGAAGAAGTCGGCATTCCACCAAGCTGGTACCAGGAATTTGTTCCATCCGGCACGCGACTGGGCCACATTCTTCCGGAAGTCGCTGAAGCTACTGGATTGTCACAGGATTGCCTGGTCTCTGCTGGTGGACATGATCACCTGATTGGTTCGATTGTCGCTGGAGCTCTGACCTCTGGGACCTTGGTCAATTCGATGGGCACCGCCGAGGGGGTAATGATCTTCATGGACAAGCCTCTAGCAGACCCAACGCTGGGACACCAGGGGTATGCTCAGGGTGTAGTGGTTACTGATCGGCCCTACTACTACTTGGTTGGAGGTCTCTTCACATCAGGAGGTACAGTTCAATGGTTCCATCAACTGACGGAACAGCGCTATAGCCACGAGCAGTTGATTGAGGAAGCCTCGAAAATTAATCCAGGTTGTGACGGTTTGCTCTTCATGCCACATCTACGTATGGGCTCGCCACCCAATGCAGTGGAACAATCCCGTGGTGCTTTCCTCGGTTTTGGTACCTACACCAATCATTGGCAGATGTATCGATCGATTCTGGAAGGAATGGCCTGCGATATTCGCATGATCACAGAAGCGATGATCAAACCTCTGCCTGAAAACTCAGTGCAACGAATTCATTGCATTGGTGGTGAGAGTCAAAACCGGATGTTGATGCAGATCAAGGCTGCCGTCCTAAAACGTCCATTACAACGTTTGAATATGACGGAAGCTGTCAGCCTGGGCGCAGCCGTGTTGGGTGGAATGGGAGCGGGGTTGTTCAAGAATCTGGAAGAAGCGTTAGGAGGTCTGAAATACGGTGCTGAGACGATTGAACCCGATCCAGCGACGATGGAGGCTTATCAAGCTCACTACGAGAAAATTTACGCACCAGCCTGGCAACTGCTACAACCCATGCAGGAACGATTGCAGCAACTCTATCCAGTTTCTCTCGACTGATTTTCCGGAACTCAGAGTTCCGAGTGCTGACGGTATGTATCGTTGCGCTTCAGGAAATCAGGGAGCAGCTCCAAGCCTAGACCCGGATTAGGTTCCAGTCGCAGATAGCCTTCCTCAATGATTGGCAAGGTATTCGCGATTTCTTTGTACCAGCCTGTGTAGAACGCACGAACGGTCTCCTGTAGTAGAGCGTTCGGCGCATTCAGTGACAAATGAGAAGATGCCATCAGCACTACTGGTCCAGTGCAATCGTGGGGAGCTACTGGCAGTTGATATGCTTCGGCCATCGTTGCGATCTTCTTCGCTTCTGAAATCCCTCCACACCAACTTAGGTCGGGCATCACTATATCCACTGCCTTGGCTTCCAATAGGTCTTTGTAGCCAGTCCGATAGCTCAGGGTCTCACTGGCAGTGACCGGCAGTCCCGTGCGCTGACGGTATTCTCCAACGACACTGAGGCTATCCATCTTGACGGGGTCTTCCATCCAATATGGCTGGAAGGGTTTCACAGCTTCAGCAATTCGGCAGGCAGTGGGTAGATTCCACAGAGAGTGAAATTCAACCATGATGTCCATCTTATCACCAACAGCCTTGCGGATTTTTTCAAAGGGTTCAAGAGCTCGACGCAGTTCGGAAGGACTGATGTGCAATCCTCCGTTATTTTCAGCAGCATGATCGAAGGGCCAGATCTTCATCGCCTGAATTCCCTGCTGCAATAGACTCAGCGCCAGTTCATCAGCTCGATTGAGGAAAGCATCCAGGTCTTCATAGGGACCTTCTTCACCATCCAGTCCCCAGTTATCCGTAGTTTGTACAGGACGTTGCCGAACGTAGCGGTATCCCGCGCAAGTGTTATAAACACGTACCTGTTCACGAGTCAAACCGCCAAGCAGTTGATAGATAGGCTGTGCCGTACGTTTACCCCACAGATCCCAAAGCGCAATGTCGATCGCAGAGTTGCCACGGGTTTCTACTCCCGATCCACGGAAACCTAAGTAGCCATAGAGTTTACGAGCGATGTAGTCGATTCTACTAGGATCCTGACCCAGCAGTTGGGGCGCAACACTCTCATGAATATAAGCTTCGACCGCTTGGGCACCAAAGAAGGTTTCTCCCAATCCAATGAGTCCTTCATCTGTATAGACATGCAACCAGAGAAGGTTGGGGAATTCCGCGTTACGGATTGTTTCAAGCGCAGTGATTTTCATAATTTTTCTCGTTTCAATGCATCCACCAACCACCGTCAACACTCAGGTTCTGACCTGTGATTCCACTAGAGGCTTCGCAACAAAGATAGTGCACAGTCTGCGCAATTTCCTGGGGCTCAATACGGCGCTTGAGACTCTGATGATTTAGAATGAACTGGGTATATTCTTCCAACTTGTGGGCCCAGACCTGACGCTCTAACTCCGTAGGAATTGCACCAGGACTAACTGAGTTCACCCGAATATTAAAGGGGCCCAGTTCCCGGGCCATTGAGCGGGTCATGCCAACAATGGCTCCCTTAGAATGCACGTAGGGCACAAAATCACCCCAACCACCATTGAAGGTTATACTGGCAATGTTGACGATCCAACCTGCGCCCTTCTTCTTCATGCTCGGTACAATTGCGCGAGCTAGTACGAAACCGGAGTGACTATTGATCCGCTGCGTTCGCTCAAACTCTTCAATACCGGCTTCATCTAAGGGACCAAGTGGATTGATGCAGGCATTGTTAATTAGAACATCAATCGTACCGTGACGCTTCACTAAATCCTGAGCCAACTGATCGGTCGCCTGCAGGTCATTCAGATCTCCGAGTGAAAACTCAATTCGCTGAGCTACTTCGCCAAGTCTTTCACGCAAGCGACCTAGCGTCTGTTCAGCTTTATTGCCGTCCACATCAAGCATCACCACCGTGCTACCCACCTTGGCTAAACATTCACAGATGAACTCACCGATACCACCGGCCCCACCGGTGACCAGGGCTACCTTGCCTGTCATGTCTGTTTGCATGTTCTGTCTTCTCAGTATTGTGTAAAAGGAAGGCCAGGCAGCGGATGATCTGCCCAGCGAGTATTTGGAACAAGGACAAACCAGCCTGGTCGTGAAGGGTCCTGATAATAGGTATAGCCTCCCTCACGTTTGAAGGCTTCCACATATTGCTGCAATCATCCCGATCCATCGTAACACCTAGGCTGGGGCCATCAGGCACTACGATCGCTCCGTCTTGATATGACAACTTCCTACCAACAAGGATATCGATTATCAGGTGATGATAGTCGGCATCGGCACTGAATGTCAGGGTGGGCACAGCTCCCAGGTGCGGCATGTTCACCAAATAGATGCCAAGCTCACCAAATGGATGTACAGCAATCGGCTGCTGAAAAGTATCACAGACTCCCGCGGCTTTGACACAGGGACGAATTCCTCTCCAGAAGTTGGTGTCGATCAGGATCACATCGACTGCGAAGTGCTTTGGATACCTCGGTATTGGGGGGCTGTCAAATGGAATCCTAGACATTTGATCAGGAATGAGCAGAGCTTCATGCCGTTTCTGCTCGG
>DPLM01000007.1 GCA_003541985.1 Deltaproteobacteria bacterium
TGTCTGATGTCGATCGAACCGGCAACCTCTGGTCCTGTCAGTCAGATGGCAGTGATCTGCGCCAGGAGACCAAGGAAACCGGATTCTATGTGCGCCAGCCTGCTTTTGGTGAGTCCCAGGTGATTTACCACCGGGCAGGGAGTCTATGTCGCTGGGAATCTGGACAGGAGACGGGCGAGGTACTGCCGATCACTCTGCCGTCTCCACAGTTTCATGTGCAGCGCAAATTCGTCTATGGTTCTGAGGAGTGGGAGGACTTCGCTCTGCATCCCAAGGGACACTCGGTTGCCCTGTCCGTGCGTGGCAGGTTGGCCTCAATGCCACTCTGGGAACTCGCAGTGCAACAGCATGGCAAGCGACAGGGAGTCCGCTATCGACTGCCAACTTATCTCGCAGATGGTCGACTGGCGACGATTGCCGATGAACAAAACTCCCAGGAGGAACTGCTACTCTTTGCCGAAAAGGCTTCGGTGTCACCTTTGGAGCGGATCGAATTGCCCGAAGGTCGTGTTCAGTCCATGATCGCTTCTCCGACTCAGCCCGCCTTGTTGCTGACTACTAGTCGTCTGGAGTTGTGGTACCTGAACCTGGAGAAGGGAACACTCACGCTGCTGGATGCTTCCGACCTGCGTGAAATCGAAGATGTTGCCTTCTCACCAGACGGTAACTGGGTTGCTTACAGCAAACATCTGAACACCGAGCAATCCGCCATTTTCCTCTGCTCCGTGGAGCAACCCGAACCACGACAAGTGACCGAACCGGTACGCTACGACTTTGGTCCAGCCTTCGATCCAGAAGGGCAGTGGCTCTACTTTCTCTCCTCACGTACCTACCAACCGATCTGGGACACCGTGCAGATTGGGGCGAGTTTTGCCCGTAGCATGAAGCCCTACCTGATTGCTCTGCGCAATGACCTGCGTTCCCCTTTCCTCGAACAGCCTGCGCCTCCTGGAGAAAAAGAGGAAGAAGAGCCGGAAGAGCGAGAAGAGGAAAATAGCGAGAAGAGCACCGAGAAGAAAGAAGACAAGAAGAAGAAGGAAGAGCCGGTCCCGCTGCGTATAGATTGGGAGGGTTTTTCCCAGCGAATCATTGAGTTTCCGGTGAATGAGGGCATCTATGGGCAGGTCTTTGGTCTACGCAAGCGAGTGCTTTTCAGTGAGTTTCCGCTGAGCAGTGGCAGCGAAGAGGAAAAGCCAGGCAAGCGCAAACCAGAGGGGCTGCTCTGGGCCTATGACTTCGAAAAGCAGGAGAAGGAGCTGTTGCTGCAGGGATTGGACTACCTGGAAGTGACTCCTTCCGCTCGCACGATGGCCTATGCCAGCGAAGAAGGTCTGCGGGTGCTGGAAGCTGGAGCCAATGTGAGTGAGGACGATGGTTCGCCTGAAGAACCTTCTCGCAAGACCGGCTGGCTGGATCTGGATCGATTGCGCTTTGCCGTGGAATTGCGTCCGGAGTGGGAGCAGATGTTCCATGAAGCCTGGCGTCTGCAGCGAGAGTTTTTCTGGGATGAGGAGATGTCTGGGGTTCGTTGGCAGGAAGTGGCTGAACAATATCGTCCGCTGTTGGACCGAGTAGCGTCACGGGCTGAATTGTCGGATTTGATCTGGGAGATGCAGGGCGAACTGGGCACTTCGCATGCCTACGAATATGGAGGAGATTATCCCCCCAAGCGACGTTATCAACTTGGACGACTCGGTGTTGATCTGGAGTGGGATGTGGCTGCCAAGCGTTACGTGATTCAACGACTCTATGCTGGTGATCCCTGGCGTTCGAAGATTCGTTCGCCACTCTGTGAACTAGGACTCAATGTGCGAGAAGGCGACTATCTCTGTGCCATTGGTGGCGTTCCCCTTGATGAGCAGACCAGCCCCGGAGAGTTGTTGCTACACCAGGCTGAACAAATGGTTCCGCTGACTTTGCAGCATCCCGAGAAAGACGAAAAACCCCGCATCATTACGGTGCGTACCCTGCGTAGTGAACGAGCCGCTCGCTATCGTAATTGGGTGGAGGGAAACCGTCGCTTTGTGGTCGAGCAGACCGTAGGACGAGTGGGGTATCTGCACATTCCAGATATGTCGATACAGGGCCTGGCGGAGTTCCACCGAGGATTTCTGGCCCAGGTTCACCTCGCAGGATTGATCCTAGATGTACGCTATAACGCTGGTGGAATGGTCTCTCCGCTGATTCTGGAGAAGCTGGCTCATCGGCATTTGGGTTATGATGTACGCCGCTGGGGTGCCCCAGAGTCCTATCCGTACCATACACTGCGTGGACACCTGCTGGCGTTGACGAACCAGTTTGCTGGGTCGGATGGAGACATGTTCAGTTACAGCTTCCGCGAGTTGAAAATGGGACCGCTGCTCGGCAAACGAACCTGGGGTGGAGTGATCGGCATCGACTCCCGCTACCAGCTTGTCGATGGCACGACGACGACCCAACCTCAGTACTCGATCTGGTTTCACAAGGCAGGTTGGAATATCGAAAACCAGGGAGTGACACCGGATGAGGAGATCGAAGACGCTCCCCATGATTATGCTGCAGGACGTGATGCTCAGTTGGAACGCTCCGTCCAACGGATGCTACAGCTGCTGGAAGAGCAGCCGATTGAGTCCGTGCGTTTCACAGCTCGACCTCGACTGGGTTGATCGGTTTTGCTTCTTATCTGGGTAATAGATGTTCGATCAAATGGATGAGAGGCAGTCATTTGGGTATGCTATCAAACAAGGTTTGGTCGTTCAGTTTGAAGCTTAGTATGGTATAATTGGGATATTAAGATGGAAAAGATAAGGCAATATAACGAAAAGCAAAGATTTCACGATAAGCTGGAGAAACTGATGCGATTCATCACAAAGCTACAGAACATCTTGGTACTAGGAGGAGTGCTGTTATTCAGTTCATTCCAAACTAGCTTGGCAGCGACTCCAGCAGAGATCTACCGGAAGGCAGTTCCGGCTGTGGTGTTGCTAGTCAGCATGGAACCCAATTCGAAGAGCCGCTCCAAGGGTACGGGTTCGATGATTACCAATCGGCATGTATTGACCAACGCTCACGTCGTCCTTGGGGATAATGGACGTCCACTGGACAAGACCTTGGTTTTTTACAGCTTTGAGAATCCCAATGACGGAATTGAGCAGAATTTCCGCAAGGGACGTCAAGCGAAAGTGCGCCATTATTCGGAGAAACTGGACCTGGCCCTGCTAGAAGTAGAAGATCCTCCTAAGGTAAAACCGCTTAGCTTGGGGCCTGCAGATGGAGTGCAGATTGGAGATCCAGTACTGGCGATTGGGCATCCGGAAAATGGAGGGCTCTGGTCGCTGACTTCGGGACGAATCGGTGCAAGAATTCGGAACGCGGAAGGAGTCCGGGGCAATCATATCTTCCAGACTGAGGCGAGTTTGAATCGTGGAAATTCTGGAGGACCACTGCTCAATGAAGACGGACAGATGATTGGAGTGAACACCAGCATTGCCCGTAAGGCTTCAGATGGTCTGGCGATCACGGGGATTAACTTCGCGGTACAGAGTGATGTGGCACGAGAGTGGCTGCAGTCTGTGAGACTCCGTTTACCCAAGGCCATGGCAGTGGCTGCGAACCGACCAACTCCGACACCAGCTCCTGAAAAGCCTGTCGCAACTGCCCCAGAGACAAAGCCAGCTGCCACAACTGCAGATGCAACCAAGCCCGCAGCTACCACAGCCGCGACAAAACCCGCTAAGCCGACCCCTCCCGCCAAAGAGACACCAGCTCCGGTCGTGGTCTCTACACCACCCAAAGCCAAGCAGGAACCACAGCTACTCACCAAGCCTCGTCCCTTCCGAGATGATCAATTGTTTGATCACATTTCCAACCAGACCTACGCAGAGTTCAGCCAGCAACTGGAAGCCGAGTTTGAAGCCTTCCAGAAGAAGCAGGGTCAGTGACAGTAATCTGATACTGATTTAGTTACTTTGAACACGTTTGGAGTCTGCGGGATAAACCCCAAGTATACTGATGGATTGAGTGAAGTAAGCCAACTCGTCTAGTGCAAGTTTAACATTTTTATCATCGGGGTGACCTTCGATATCAGCATAAAATTGCGTTGCGGAAAATGATCCGCCTACCATATAACTTTCTAACTTTGTCATGTTCACACCGTTCGTAGCAAAGCTACCCATAGCTTTGTACAGTGCCGCAGGAACGTTCCTCACCTGAAAAATAAAAGTTGTCATCATTTGAGTATTGCCTCGCCTTTTTTTATCTGGGTTTGGAGAAAGTAAAAGAAATCGTGTGGTGTTGTGATTCAAATCCTCAATATTCTCAGCAAGAATATCCAGACCATATATTTCGGCTGCTAGCTTACTAGCCAAAACACCAACTCCTTTACGCTCTGATTTTACTAAGGCGGCAGCGGCACTATCAACTACTCTTACGCCCCTAATTCCATTTTTCTCTAAAAATATAGCTGCTTGCGGCAATAGAACTAAATGGGCTTCTGCTGATTTAATATCGTCTAGGCTAGATCCTGGTAACCCTAACAAGTTTATTCGCACTCGAATGAAGACTTCATTAATGATATGTAGACCTGATTCTGGGAGCAATCTATGTATGTCTGCCACTCTGCCGTAAGTGGTGTTTTCTACAGGAAGCATCGCTAGATCAGCGTTAGTATTTTTTACTGTGGTTATGACTTCCTCGAAAGATTTACACGGTAGTACCTCACAAGAGGAATACATCGACATACATGCTTCATGGGAATAAGCTCCAAGTTCGCCTTGAAAGGCTATAGTTTTCATATTCCACCTCAAAAATTTGCCTCACAGGGTGCTTTGTCGCGGATCAACATCTTTCAGAATCATTATCAATGAGGACAGAAAGTGCTAAACTTTGCGATATGGAATGTGCTTTATGCTTGATACAATGACTTCCATAAAAATAATTGGTGGCTTGTGTGGTGCGCTTCTAATCTACCCGCTTTATAATTGACAGTTCTGATCCTAAAACCCTTCTAGCTAGCTGTACTGTGGCTTGATCGATCATTCTACCATCGACTGCTACGGCACCCAATCCCTGCTTTCCCGCTGCCTTTGCAGCCTCTAGAACTTTTTGTGCGAGTTTGAGTTGCGCTGTAGTTGGAGAAAACACCTGTTGAATCATAACCAGCTGCTCAGGACGAATGGCCCACTTGCCATCACAGCCCGAAGCCTGTGCCTAAGTGGCGGACTGTTTCAGTCCAGTGGCATCTCGAAAGTTGCCATAGGAAGCATCAATCGCTTGCAGATCCACTGACTTGGCAGCGGCGACCAGGCGAATCAGGACGTAGTGCAAGCGATAGCCGGAATAAACTGATTTCTCGTTTTCCTCATTACCTGAGAGGGAAACTAATGGACCGCCAATAGCACGAGAGTAGTCTGCAATCCCAAAGACCAAAGCTTCCAGACGAGAGGAGGTTGCTGCGATTGCTTCGGACTGTGCTAAACCGGCAGGGCTTTCGATGCAAGCATGCAAGCGAATAGTCTGCTGGGCTTTAGTATGCCGTTCAATTCCATCTAGTAAGCGAGTGAAACAATCTATATCCCCTGCGTTTTCGATCTTGGGAATGACCAAAACGGAAACTCGATCCACGGCGGTTTCCAAGACTTCAATCATATCTCGATAGAACCAGGCGGTCTTCAATCCGTTGCAGCGTAATGCCAAACGGGGATGGTGTTCTGGTAGGCTCTTCAGGGTAGAAATAATTTGCTGACGAGCGGTCTCTCTCTGCAAGCGGGACACTGTCTTCCAAGTCAAACATCACCAGGTCGGCAGTACTCTGGAGAGCCTTGGCCTGCATTTTGGCAGAGTATCCTGGGACGAAAAGAATGGAGCAGAGTTGAGGCATGCGTTTCCTCCAAATCAGGTTGAATCTAGCTTGAATCTCCGGCGAAATCAGTACATAGCCTTCGGCAGTGTGTTTTGTATTCGAGGGTTACAGCACGGACTTCTCACAGGAATTTCCTACTTCACCGAGAATTCACAGCGAGTGTGTATTTTCCAGAGAGTACGAATGGAGTAGTAGGAGTAAGTGCCCAACCGTTTGGTGGAACAGGGCTGGTTGGTCTGTGAGAATTGGTTGAAAGGTCCAGTTGTGCCCGCCTTGGCTGAGGACGCTCGAAACCGCTGAGAAGTTGGAAGATTCTAGCAGGCCAGTCGGGAAAAGACACCAGGAAGAGCACTAGGTGCGGATTCGAGGAGATCAGATCGATTAGTAGCATCCAGATCAAGTCACCGTTGCCCAACAGACCTACCTGCACTGCCTGGAAGAACTGCGGGAACTGCTCAACCGTCATCTATACTTGAGCTTTGTCACGCAAGAAGCGCACTATGCACTATATCCCGCACAAACTCGCTATCAACGACATCTGGATCAATTTCAGTATGCTCCAGGGCGTACCGTTTTTACCATCTCCTATCTCAATTGGGACTGGCATGCTGAAGAAGGAGGTCAACTGTGTTTACACTTGGCAGAGAGACTCCAGGACCTGTTACTGAGCCGAAATCGATTGGTGCTTTTTCGTAGTGTAGATGGTGCTACCAGCTACAAGGGAACGACTGAGCATCATCTGCTGGTTA
>DPLM01000361.1:0-1189 GCA_003541985.1 Deltaproteobacteria bacterium
CTGGATTGGAGCTGACGCTGATGTTCAGGCTGACCTGCTGGTCATTATCGCGGATTTTATCTTCGATAGCGTTGAGCTCAACAGTCTGGGCTGTATTCCAGTTACTGCTGGTGAAGGTGAGCGTCGCTGGATCATAGCGAATCTCGCTGGAGTCGTTATCGCTCAGGGTGATGGTCACCACCGTGCCGGCTGCCGGGGGAGTGTCGAGCTCAAAGCTCAGGATTTCACTGGCTCCACTTTCGATCAGGCTGAAAGGAGCGTCAGTGATAGTCACTCCGGGCTCCGCTGCACTGTCGACGGTGACCACTTCGGTGCTGGTGCTCAAGTCACTGCTGGCTGCATCATCAGAAGCAGAAGTCAGGGTCAACAGCGTGATCTGGTTGCTGTCTTTGATGTTGTCTTCCTTAGCGCTCAGATTGACGTTTTGAGGTGTGTCCCAGTTATCAGGTGTAAAGGTGAGGGTGCTTGGACTGTAGCTGATCTCGCTGGAGTCGTTGTCGCTCAGGGTGATCACCACGTCGGCGCTGGGCTGCATGCTCAAGGAGACACTGAAGCTGTCACTGTCACCACTCTCCTTGACCTGGTTGTTACCACCACTGGAAGTGATGACGATGCCAGATATATTTCTACTATCGATCACTTTGACTGGCACACGGATGGTCCCCAGCCCGGTGTAGTTCGCATCACTTGAGTTGCTGACCACAACGGTGAAGGTAGTATCCTTATCATTGTCGGCAACGCCGTCTTCAACAGCGCTGATCGTCACGTACTGGGGTTGATCCCAGTTGCTGGCGAGAAAGGTCACCTCGGCTGGATCAGCGTTGATCTCTCCATCCGGAGAAGCGATGGCCACGGTCACATCCCCTGCAGGTTGTTCATTGAGTACAACGGTAATCGTATCAGTGGCACCACTCTCGGTGACGAGGGTGTTGCCTCCAGATTGGGTAACAGTGATTCCTGGTCCGGCAGCTGGAGGGAGGATGATCGTGCCACTGTCGATGGTGATCACGCTCACGTTTTGTGCAGGAATTCCATTGGCGTAGTTGGGATCGTCAGATCCACTACTGACAGAGACGTTCAACTTGGTGGTCACATCCCCATCAAGGTTGCCATCTTCGATTGCACTGATGGTGACAATCTGGGCTGAGTCCCAGTTGCTCGGAGTGAAGGTCAAGCTGCTGGAAGAGGT
>DPLM01000361.1:1602-5989 GCA_003541985.1 Deltaproteobacteria bacterium
TGATCGTGTCGGTGTTGCCACTCTCAGTAACGGAAGTCCCTTCGTCGGTTTCAGTCACGGTGAAGCCAGCTTCTCTACTGTCTGGATCAGTTGTATCATCATTGTCATCTTCGCGACTAGAGCCGCTGCCACTCCCACCCACATTGTCAGTAGGCAATTCAGGATAATCCTGTTCATAAATAATGGTTCCTTCCTCTGGCATCATGCAGCCAACCTGGAGCATGCAGCCTGCCAACATCGCAACGAGAAGTAATTGCCACTGATTTTTCATGTGAACCTCAATAAAGAAGAGTTTTTTAATAATTCCTGAGTATTTGTTCGAATGAGAAAATTGCTTGAACTACTCTTTGTGCTTTTTTGGAACAAACTTGAAAGATATTTCTGAATCTATGCAGTCTTACTCAGAAGGTCAAGTAATTATTTTATTATTTTTATTATTTTTAATAAATTTGTCACATTTATAAGTGAAGGCCGCAAAAATAACCAAAAAAATCATTAATATATATTTTTGATGATAAAATTAGAGCTTAAACGAGGTTTGTACTGATGCCGCTAAGAAACCAATTACCTTCAACCGCTGTAGGTGTGAATGGAAACAAGGAGGACCATCGGAGTTATTGAGAGAGATTTATTCAATAATTATGTTTAGCATCTAAAAGTTATACTCACTGAAAAATGTCAGCTTGAGGTATCTTGAGGACTTTCCCATTCAAATCCGTCTCATTTTGAATTCATGTCCAAATAATTCTCATTATGTTACAAATTATATACATGACTACTTGTATTTGTGAATGATTTCCATATTTTTCTCATTCAACTCTGACGAATTTACAAAGATTTACATTTAAAGCCAGTGATTATTTTTTTCACAATAAGCTCTGGCCAAATTAGTTTACTCAAACCAAGAGTTATGATTCATCACAGATATGCCAACTCGGTTGGAGGTGTGCAGGAATGAGCTCAGCAATCACACCAAATTTTTTGTTTATATAATAAATATTATCTTATTTTAATATATTTTATGATTTTTTTAAAATTTTAATAATAATAATATCAATTGTTTATATTTTTATCTATAAAATATAAATTTATTTATTGAAAGCATTGAATCGTATTTATAACTTTCTTGAATAAATTTCTTTATCCAGACTAGCAGTCATCTTCCATCTTGGAGAAACTGAAGCAGAACGAGCAATCACAAAGAAGCAGCAAATTCTTGGTGTAGCCTTGGCCAGAGCTTGCTAAGGATGTCATTGTGTCCTGTGTCCGGAACTTCAAGATATTCGATCTGCCCTGGGTTCAAGGCGGCAAGTTCTCGTCCCATCTGAACAGGGACGACCTCGTCACGATCTCCATGAACAATCAGAATTGCTGGAAATGGGTTTCGTTCCAACACCACCTGCAGTGGTTTCCGATTTTCAAAGTGATGTCGCAAGAGCGGCACCAGCCACCCACCAAAGAGATGTCGCACCATGTCTGCCAAGCTTGTGAACGGTGATAGCAGAACGATTCGATCTACCGGATGATCTTCTGCAAACTGCAAAGCCGCTGCAGCTCCCAGCGAATGCCCCAAGGTGGCCCAGCCTGGCTGTGATTCAATCCCATACTCTCTCTGCCATGCCTGGAATGCTTCCCTTGTAGAAATACGAATCATCTCAGGGGAAGCACTACCCTCACAAGCCCCATAGCCGGGGTAGTCAATTAAAAGAAAGCCCACCCCAGATGGATTTACCTGAGTAAGAAGCCCAAGCCAATCCAACGCCAGACCAGCGTTCCCGCCAAACAAAACCCAGACGCGTTGAACTGAACCATTCTTAGGAGGAAGGTAATAAGCTGTCTGTGAACCTTCTGTTGTTTGATAGCGAAGGAGTTCCAGAGAGGAAGTTTCCCAGGGTTGATAATCTGCTGGATAAGATCGGGGATGATAGATTAATTTGTGCTGAAAAAGGGCGAGCATCATCAAGACTCCAAGAAGAAGAAGCAACCATCGAAACAGAGACTTGAGGCAGTGAATTTCTTTCATTGAACAATACCAACACGACTGGATTTGGACAAATAACTTGAAACGTAAGTCATTTCACCACATTTTTCTGATTCTTGTAGTTTTCGGCAAAGTAGACGGAATGTCCGTCTGCTGCTGTCGGAAAACCTGAAGAACTTCCGTGGAGGAAACATGTTCAAGAAATTGATGTCCCGCCCACCACGTAACAAACCGACACCCAGTATTGCTCCAAGTATTGCCTGAGAACTAGAGACAGGCACTAAGGGCAATGATGGTAGACCTTTTGACTGAAGCCAAGCTTTCAAACTAGCTGAAGCAAAAAGCAGCAAGACTATTGAATGGGTACTGACACAAATCCAGGCAGCCAAAGTTGACAGATTTGCCAGGCCAGATCCAACTAATTCCATGATCCTTCTGGAGTAGGTCAACACTCCAGAGGCCATCGCTATCCCTCCAACCATTAGCAATAGCTGGGTTGGTGAACTCTCAAAGCCCTGCCAGCTAAGTGCGGGGAAAGGCTGCGATGGCAAAAAGACCGCAATGACGTTTGCAATGTTGTTAGCGCCCAGGCTATACGCACCTAGCACTCCAGAACCAAGCAAGGCCAGCCGCGTATAGCCATCCAGACGAATCAACCCAATTCGACTATTTCACAAGATAAACTTTGCTGTCCAAATCATTGCCATCACCATCGCTGCAGCTAGTAGAGGTCCAAGTACCCAAGTAGAAACAACTTGCAAAAAAACAGTGATATCTGTGGCGACTCCTGCAAAGGCATTCCAACCCAGCAAAGATCCAATCAACGCCTGTGTTGTCGAAACCTTCCAGTCCGAATCATCAGGAAAACAGCGATCACTGCAGCCAGGGCAACCATGAACGCCCCACCAAGCACACTCACTGAACCCAATTCGACCAACCCCCTCGAAACACCTTCCCCACTCCAGACGGCTCCGAGAACCATAAATATGCTACAAACCAACACAGCTGTTGAAAAAAGGATCATTCGACTACCGACTGCTGTCCCAAAGACATTGCCAGCGTCATTAGCTCCCAGCGACCAGCCGAGAAATAGCCCGCTACTCAACAGGAAGAGAGTTTCTATCGTCATTCTTTGAGTAAACTCACAGCTACTGTTATTGTGTGGATGACTGCTGAATTAATTGCTCTAAGTCTGCAGGCGTGTTGATTCCTTGCCAGCAAATCTTCAAGTGTTCAGGCACTTTCAAAATATTTAGCGGCCATCGCTGCATTCTCCTATTGATCTGCTTCCCTCCATCTAGCCACGTAGCTTCTAGCAGATAACGGAAACCTGGTTCATAGACACCAATCATGGTTTCCAGAGGACCAATCTCATGACGAGCCAAGCTAGCTAGTCGAAGGGGATCTCTCTGCGACAACAACCACTCCAGTGCCTCAAGATGTAACCTTGGATAATCGCACCCAACTACCAGCCAGGTTGTGTTTGGTTCTGATTCCCACAGCCCGAGCAGTCCACCCCAGGGACCAAAGCCTTGTACTCGATCTGGGATCACAGCGTAACGCTCAAGTTCTTGATGATTGGAGATGGACCAATCCTTTGGAATAAGAGACAGGACCCCTCCAAAGACGACTCTACCCACTCCCAATAATTCTTCTAGTAGATGAGCTAATTTTAGAGCCATCGGTCTGCCGTCGATTTGCATCCAAGCTTTTGGGTGGCCCATCCTAGTGGATTGTCCTCCGACGAGGACAGCTGCCTTGAGTGTTTGTTGCCTTCGCATTGCTCGGAGTGTTTCGAGGCAATGATCCAGTAGTTTAATTTCTTCTCCTGGGCCAAAGCAGGGAATTTTCAACCGAGCTAACAATGCTGGATTTGTTGAACCGGGAACTCCAGACCAAAGTGCAAGAACTCTTGAGTCGTCCAGCACAGGAATTCCCTGGCTGGGGTGAAGACAAACCACCTTCCAGTCACTTGATTGCTTACCCCCTTCGCGTAGTAAAATATCGAAGGGAATTTGGCGTCGGAGCTGAACTTCTGGGGCTACAGATCCTTGAAAAAAGTCACTTCCAGGTAAATGCAGAAAAGTCTGAGCGGGATCAACAAAACCGACACCAGCAGCTCCTTCATCAAAAAATCTCTGGCTATCCTTGCTGGCAATTGGGGCGTGAACTTCCGAAGAGCTTTTGAGCACAGCTGGTGAAAATCCATTTGCTTTTAGTAATTTCAAACATTGGAGCAACAACTCGGTCTTGCCAGAACCCGAATAGCCACAAAAAGCCAGGGAGGGAGTGAATGGTGAGGCGGTAACAGGTTCCATCAGCTGACAGCCTGGGGCTTGTATCCTGAATTCAACCGGATGGTTGCTAGCACACTGACTCCCACCATCAGCGTTGCGGTTGTCAGAC
>DPLM01000179.1:0-722 GCA_003541985.1 Deltaproteobacteria bacterium
AATAACTGCAAATCGATACGTGGACGAAGCAGTAATGCGTGGGTTAGAACTATCGCCAATATCAGTAAAAAGAAGATGCCTAGCAAAGTGCGAGTTGTTTTCCAGACGATGGTCATAGTGGGTGATAACCGCAAATGAAGGTTGGCGTATATACATGATTAGTCTGATCGGTGATTTGGTAAAGTCTTAGTAGGTTGGTAACGCTGGTCAGGAGTTACAAGGCGAAGAATCATGATCCGTGAGGACTTGTTGGCTGAGAGTGCAGTCGTAGAGTGGATGGGGACAAATGAAGGTTGTTCCCCAGAAGGGATTTAGCCCTGCAGACGTTCAGTGAGATAAACTGCAGGATGGATCACCCCCAAGGGAAGCTTGGCTTCCCGAATGCTGGCTCGGATCTGGTAGAGGCAGCCTGGGTTTCCTGTGACTAGTGTAATTGCTGTTGGATTGAACTCCAAGGTTTCACGTACTGAGTCAATCTTGCGCCTGAGTAAATCTCCAGCCAACTCAGGCTGGAGTAAATTGTAGATGCCTGCAGAACCACAACACCAGTTGGACTCCGTTGATGGCACGAGTTTCACTCCGGGTAGGTTATTGACTAATGGATCTGGAACAAAATGATAACAGTTTGGTCGTACCTTCTCAGAGATGCTCAGGTTGACTACGCCTGGTCCTACTGTAATGGTTCAGTTGATGTAGTCGATGTCGTGAATTTCTTTGAACCG
>DPLM01000179.1:1118-10204 GCA_003541985.1 Deltaproteobacteria bacterium
TCTTGCCAGAAAATTCAGCTTCTTACGACACACAACTTTGACGACTCGAACCAATCTAAATGTTCATCGTCGTCTACTTTCGGCCTTGGAGCAGCGTGATGCACCGCTAGCGAAAGCTATCATGAGTGAGTACCTACGCCAAGTGCGTGAACTCTACTTCCAACTACCAAATGGTGACTAGTGAACTCCTTTCCTCTCTAGTCAGTAGCGGGTATAGGACTTGAATGAAGGTACCTCGAAGAATATCACTTACCTATCCCTGAAAAGGCCGCCTGAGTGTGGTCTTTCCCCCGCATTTGAACGGAGGCATGGACGCCCTGCCGCGCTTTCTACAAAACCCGATCCGACTCAAACTGGTTCTGCTCTATTTTGGGATTGTCCTGCTCCTGCCCGGACTCGGTGACACTCCATTGGTGGACTGGGATGAGAACATCTACGCAGAAGCCAGCCGACAGATGGTGGAGCGAGACAACTATCTGAATATCTACATCAACGACTATCCCTTCGCAGAAAAGCCTCCTTTCTTTTTCTGGGAGCAGGCGGCCTCCTATCATCTTTGGGGAATCAACGAGTTTGCGGCTCGTTTCCCATCGGTATTGGCTGGTCTGGCGATGGTAATTTTCTGCTTTGAAGTGGGCCGACGGATTCGGGATCAGTATCTTGGGACCATCTGGTCACTGGTCTATCTAACTTCACTACTCCCGGGAGTCTTCGCTCGTAGTGCAGTCATCGACCATACCTTCAACGCCTTTATTGCAATCGCGGCCTTTTTTCTCTATCGCTACGACTGTCAATATGAAGCGTGGCGTCAGCAGTCTGGAACAAGGACTCCACAGCATCGACTTTCTCTATTGATTGCCAGTCTCTGCATGGGGATTGCGGTACTGACTAAGGGGCCTTTGGGGGGGGCCATTCCGTTAATTGCTTTTGCAGGCTACAAGCTTCTAGTGGCCTCTCGTCAGACAGTTCCACTCACACATCTCTTCAGTTGTGGGATCACCTCGCTGGGAGTCGCTCTCTCCTGGTATTTGCTCAACTGGATCGTTTACGGAACAGAGTTCCTTCAGGGCTTCATTTGGTTCCAGTTCAGCCTCTTCAGTCGTCCGTTGGAAGGCCATGAAGGGCCATTCTTCTACCATTGGCTGGTTGCTCTGATTGGACTATTCCCCTGGACGCCCTTCCTGTTTCTGCAGCCAAAACGTTTGTGGAAATCAGAAGAAGTGCATGTGCGACCCCTAGTACGCCTTTCCGTGGTCTGGATTCTCTTTGTGCTAGTGCTGTTTTCTCTGGTCAGCACGAAGCTACCTCACTACTCAGCCTCAATGTATCTTCCTCTGACGCTTTTAATTGCCCTGCAGTTGCATGATCGCAAGTTTGAATTGCCTCGCTGGTCTTGCCTTGTTCTTGGACTCTGGGGAGTGTTGCTGGCTGCGGGTCTTTGTGCGGTGCCTTTTTTGGCAGAGAGATACTTGGCTGAGGTCAGCCCTGAGTTTAAACTGGAATGGTCTAGCGGTATTTATTGGACCAGTGGTGGAATGCTGCTGACCATGTTCTTGGGGACCCTTCTACTCTGTCGCCAACGCTTCTGGTATGGACTCGGGGTAGTTGGAATAAGTATGATCTTCTGTGTTCAAGGTCTCTGGCGCTATCAGGTACCGATGATCCAGAGTTATATCCAAACTCCGTTGGTCGAACTCGTGCGGGAAGCCCATCAGCAGCAGGCCAAGGTCGTGCTATATCGTGTTGTCTCCTTTGCTGCTCTTTTCTATGGAGGAAAACCCATTGAGATGTTGCACACCTACAAATTTCCAAATGATCCAGAGATTCTCAATCTCCCCAATTCCAAAGAGCTGGCGATTATCACAGAGCGTCGCATGGAGGATAGCTTGCGCAAGGATCACCCACGGGTCCAGTTCGTAAAACACTCTGGTAATTTTGCGTTTTACAACATCCCAACTGATTACCCTTGATTTCTTCCTCGCTTTCGGTTTGAGCTTCTGACCTCTTTTCGATAGTATCGAATGTATTTGTGATCCCCGCTTCGCCGTTAACAGGGTTGCTCTACCCCAATATATCAGAAAAGGTTCGATGTCGCAGGTCGTGGCAATTGCTGGTGCAACTGGCGCCGTAGGTACAGAGTTCATAAAATTGCTAGAACAGCGCAATTATCCGCTTCAGAAACTCAAATTGCTGGCATCAGCACGCTCGGTGGGTAAGCAATTGCGCTTTCGGGGCCAGACTCTGACGGTCGAAGAGCTGCGACCAGAGGCTTTTCAAGACGTTGATGTCGCATTCTTTTCAGCAGGTGGTGACCGCAGCAAAGAATTTGCCCCAGCAGCGGTCCAAGCTGGGGCGCTGGTCATTGATAACAGCAGTGCCTTTCGTATGGAGGAAGGGGTACCTCTGGTTGTGCCAGAGATCAATGCGGAGGCAGCTCGGCGACACAAGGGGTTGATTGCTAATCCAAACTGTTCGACGATCCAGATGGTGGTAGCTTTGAACCCCCTGCATCAGGAATCACCTTTACAGCGAGTTGTAGTCTCCACCTATCAAGCTGTCTCTGGAGCCGGTGCCAGCGGCATGCAAGAACTGTTGGACCAAGTCTGCGACTATACTCAAGGAAAACCTCTGACGCCCCAAGCCTTTCCCAAGCAAATCCTCTTCAACTTGATCCCACATATCGATATCTTCCAGGAAAATGGTTACACCAGGGAAGAGATGAAGATGGTATTGGAGACACGCAAAATCATGTCAATCTCTGAGCTCCCGGTTTCAGCGACCTGTGTTCGGGTTCCGGTGCTGCGAGCTCACTCGGAGGCCATTTGGGTTGAGACAGAAACCAAGATTTCAGAGGTACGGGCGAGAGAACTATTTGTCCAAGCGCCAGGGATCCAGTTAGTAGACGAACGAAAGCCCGCGGGGTACCCTGTGCCGTGGGAAGCCAGCGAAACATTTGACACTTACGTTGGCCGAGTTCGAGAAGACCTGTCACATCCACGTGGGTTGACTTTCTGGTGTGTGGCGGACCAGCTCTACAAAGGAGCAGCTTTGAACGCAATTCAAATCGCTGAGGTTCTGCTGGAAAGCTGAATCTAGAATGGGCTACTTGAAACGAGATGATAAACGACCACACTATGACCAAATCCTGGCTTGGTTAACGAATGAATTTGAGTGCCGACCATTGGAGAAATGTGATTCCCGTCACCTGCTTCAGGAACTTCAGGAACAGTTGAATTCCACTGAAGAGGAGTTACTTCGTCATGGCTTTCGCAGAGCATATCGCCAGTTGGTGGAGGGTGTTTGAAATTTTGAGTTGGAGAGCGCTGTGCCCATGAATTTGCTTCTAGTGATCATCGGAGGGTTCTCACTCTTCGTTGGTTTCCTCGGGGTTTTTGCAATAATGCGCAACGACTCGGAAGACAAAGAGTACATTCCCAAACGTTGGTTTGTTGGGGTATGCGCAGACGTAGCTAAAATCTTGAGGGTACATGTTGCTCTGGTGCGACTATTGGTCCTCATCTATACCCCCTTTGTCGTTGGGCTCCTTTTCTATGTGGTTTACTCCATACTCCTAAAGCGACGACGGCAGCGGGAAGCTGAAGTAGCCGCCCAGCAGCTAGAACGTCCTCCTGCCACGATCACCAAGATTGATAGCATCCACTACAACTGAGTCTCATTTTCGATCAGCCCTAGCTCTGATTACCCGCGAAGAACCTGTGGATGGCCCATTGTCTCAGGCTCTGCAATCAGTAGGAATCCGAGTTTGCCATCACCCAGTCTTGGTTACAAGGTCCCCTCCTTCTTGGCAAGCATTTGATGCTGCTTGGCTTCAGCGGCAGCAAGTGGATTGGGTTGGTTTCACTAGCCAGCGGGCTGTTCGAGGGTTTTATCAACGTTTGGCAACACTTGGCGGGAATTTAGGTGAGCTGTCTCATTGCCGAATTGCTTGCATAGGACCCTCAACAGCAGATGTCTGGGTAGCTTTGGGAGGTCAGCCACCGTTGGTTCCAGAGGTTTTCCACGCAGAAGCCCTGGGAGCAGCAATGCTGAAAACGGGCATAACCTCTGATCATTGCTGTTGGTTACCGCAGGCACTGCAGGCTCGTGAAGCCCTCGGGGTACTTCTCCGAGCGGCTGGTAGCAAGGTACTAGCGACGCCAACATATCAGATTCTGCCAGCTTCCTCTGCAGTTGTACGAGCTTGGAGGGAGACCCTTGAAAAGGGTGTTGATTGGATCACCTTCACCAGCCCTTCTGCAGTAGAACACTGGTTCGACCGGCTACCCCCGAGCGAGTGGTTACAGTTGACGCAACTTCCAAAAATTGCTTGCATCGGTCCATCGACTTCAGCGGCTATTGACGAACTGTCTCTGTCAGCAGATGTGACTGCTACTTCTCACAATTTTGCTGGTCTGGCTGATGTGATTGTACATTTTCCTAAAGATCAAAACACCCCAGTTAGCTGAAAAAGCATGAATCGACGACTACTGTTGAGTTTTCAAGGACCTCATCACCCTAAAATTCTGTCGCGTCTTGGTGCACTGCTTGATAGCTGGCCTGTGCGGTTTCTGGATCTGCATGGTCTGGAACAGGATCAGATTTTCTCTGGCTTATGGCAACTGGAGTGGATCAGTGAACAGGATCCACAATTGATGGAAGAGAGCTTGTGCTCTCTGATGCAGGAATTTGACATGCAATTCCAGCTCAGCCACAGCAAGACTCAGCCTAAAAGAGAGCAGAGATTCATCCTAACTCTGCTTGGTGATCACCTGAGTACGAGCTTGTTGGTGCAACTGCTACAACGCCTTCAGCAGGAAGAGTTGCTTGTCCATGGGCTTCAGCCGCTGGAGAGTCAGCACCTGCGAGTTCTGGAACTACAATTGCGTACACATCAGCAACTGGACCGACCACGCTTGCTCCGGGATTTACTGCCGTTGCATCAGCAACATCACGTGGACTTTGCCCTACAACCAGAATCCCTGTTTCGGCGGCATAAGCGGCTGATCGTGTTTGATGCGGATATGACGTTCATCCAGTGTGAGATTATCGATGAGATGAGTCAGCTAGTTGGCTGCGAGGCAGAAGTAAAAGTGCTGACCGAGGCGGCCATGCGTGGTGAGTTGGATTTTGAAGAGGCTTTGCGGGCTCGGGTGCGCTTGCTGAAAGGACTCCACCGCGATGATCTACAGTCCTTGCTTTGCCAGCTGCCCTATACTCCAGGCGTATGGCGCCTAGTACGTGTACTGAAGCAACTTGGCTATAAGCTAGCGCTGCTCAGTGGAGGATTCCAACTGTTTGTTGACCATATTTGTGAGGAATTCGACCTCGATTATGGTTTCGCCAACTCATTGGAGTGGCAGGATAGTCGGTTGACTGGAGAGCTGCTTGGGGAGATTGTTGATGGTCGGCGCAAGGCGCAGTTGCTACAGAAAATCGCTGCGCGTGAAAGCATTGTTCCTGAGCAGGTTGTAGCAATCGGTGACGGTGCGAATGATGTGCAGATGTTGGCGATAGCCGGTCTAGGAATTGCCTTCAACGCTAAGCCAGTATTGCAGGAACGTGCAAGCGGCCAGCTCAATCAGCCCAATCTGGATGCACTACTCTACTTCCTTGGCCTCTCTGAACAGGAGCTAGCGGATTGCTGAAAAGCTTGTCCAATTTCAGGATTCTTCATGTGGTTCTCAGGACGAATTATGTATGCTTCTTTCTCTTTGCTACTAGGTTTTTCGATCATTGGTTGTAAAGGGAACCGGCCTGTTGATTTAGGTTTGAAAGATGGCTATCTACGCCCGTGCCCGTCCTCTCCGAACTGCGTCAACAGCATGGCTAATGAAGATGAAGTACACCGAGTTGAACCTTTTTGTGGTGTTTCGCTTGCGGAATTACGAGAACTGCTTCAGAACGAGGAGAGTGTCGAAATCGTAACAGATCATGAAAACTATCTGCATGCGGAATTTACGAGCCTTATCATGAGATTTGTTGACGATGTGGAGTTCTTTTCAATTGCAGAGGAGCAGGTGATTCATGTACGTTCGGCTTCACGCTTGGGTAGTTATGATTTGGGAGCAAACCGCCGTCGGGTGGAAGGATTACGTACGAAGCTGTTGGGAGGCAAGTGATGGTTCGTTTTGAGAAGGAGACCCTACCGGTTCACCAAACCGCAAGTGGCGCACGCTATGAAATCGAGGTATATCGCTACGATCCCCCTAATTCTACAGAGACTGTATATCTGCAAGGGGGCTTGCATGGTATCGAACTGACGGGTATCCCTGTTCTTTACGAGTTCATGAAGCTGGTTGAAGAGGCTCAGTTGCCCCATCAGATCATCTGTGTACCGCAGTCGAATCCAATGGGACTGGATAGCCAGATCATGGGAGTACAGACAGGTTATAATAACCTGCATACCAACCAGCAAAACTGTTGGAACTGGAACCGAATTGGGCAATTACGAGGTGATAGTAGCCAGGAAGGAGAATGGGTAGAACTGTTGCTGAATCTGACTGAGCCAGCGGACACTATTCTGGATCTGCACACTGCGGGTGCTGAGACAGCGCCGCATGTTTATGCTCATGTAAGCCAGGTCGAGCAAGCTCAGTGCTTGGGATTGCCGCATGTTTTGGCTTGGGAACAAAATTCTACCAGCTTCTGTGATACCTGTCAGCAACTTGGCAAAGTTGCACTCACCTTGGAATTATCTGCAAGCCGTGTGATTACTGGCGAAGATATAGAGCGTGGAATTCAGGTCTTGCAGCGATACTTTGGCATGTTGCCCAAGGCTCCAGCAGCTCGAGTCTGGTCGATTCGTGGACACCTTAAGCGCTGGCTGTCACCGAGTGGGGGTGTACTGACCTGGCATCGGCGAGCTGGAGAATACATCCGACAAGGAGAGTCACTGGCTACACTGTATACTCGACAAGGTAAGCAAGAATTGACCTCACCTTATAGTGGTTTGTTATTGTTGAAGAATCCAACTCATGCACCACATGAGCGCCAGGAGTTAGCCAAGTTCTTGTTGGAGTAGGCTGGACCCAATGAGCGAGTTGATGCCTTCTAAACGGGAGATCCGACAGCGCGTAGAGTATGGCGCCCTTGTTCTTGCCCAAAGACTGGCTGTGCTGACCCGAAAACCTCAATTGGAATGGTGGGAACACGGTTTTGCGAAACTAGCCTACCAAAGACTGAAGATTTATCGGAAGGTGGTTGAGCCGAATCTAAGCATTGCCTTTGCGAATTGGAGTGAGGAAGATCGCACTCAACTTGCCTACAATAATTATCGTTGGTTTGCGCGATTTACACTAGACTTATTGCGTATGTCAGATTGGTTCGGAAGAACGAACAGCCTCTGTGAAGTGCGCAATCCAGAAATCTTACGCGAGGCTTTGACAGAGGAACGAGGTGTACTTCTAGCGTCAGGCCACTTCGGAAACTGGGAAATCATTTGTCCGCGGTTGGCTGAGGTGGGATTCCCAATGTCCCTTTATGTTGGTGCTCAAACCAATCCACGCTCTGATGACAACCAGAACACGTTGCGAGCTAGCTTTGGAGTGGAGACAATTGGTCGTAGCCGTCAGGCACCATTGCGCATTCGCCGTGCACTGGAGAAAAATCGAACTGTCACCATCATTGTTGACCAGAATGACAATAAGTCCGATCTATTTGTTGATTTTTTTGGTAAGGCAGCTTCGATGAGTAAGGGGCTCGGAAGCTTCCATTATCTCAAACAAAGTCCGGTTCTTTTCACGACCTGTACTTATCAAGGTGATCGCTGTTTGTTGGAATTCCAACGGTTGGAATGTCCGCACAGCGGTGATAAAGAAAGAGACCTGCAGGATATGTCGCAGGCCTTCACTACCGCAATGGAGGCGGCAATTTGTCGTCATCCAGAGCAGTACTTCTGGATGCATCGTCGTTGGCGCAAGCGTCCAGCATATGACCCACAACCTGTTTACTGAGGGAGATCAGCAATGGGCAAAAAAACTGACAAGAAAAAGGAGCAACGCGTACAACAGGAAGTTGTGAAGACGGCTAAAAAGGCAGAAAAGTCGACTCCGATAGGCGAAGTTCCTCATGGAGACATCCATATTAAGCATGAGAGATTGAACAAGTCTTTCTATGAATCAGAGTTGGAACGTCTACAACTGGAACTGGTCAAGTGGCAGACCTGGATCAAGCAAAAAGGTTTCAAAGTCGTTATGATCTTTGAGGGACGCGACGCCGCTGGTAAAGGAGGTTCGATCAAGCGCATTACCGAGCCGCTGAATCCAAGAGGCTGTCGAGTAGTAGCGTTGGGAACACCGACAGAAAAGGAAAAGACACAGTGGTATTTCCAGCGCTATGTAAGCGAGCTACCTGCTGCAGGAGAGATCGTGATCTTCGACCGCAGTTGGTACAACCGAGCTGGTGTTGAGCGAGTGATGGGTTTCTGTACTGATGAGCAGTACGAAGAATTCCAGCGTAGCTGTCCGGAATTTGAGAGAATGCTGGTACGCTCCGGAATTATTCTGCTCAAGTACTGGTTCTCCGTCAGCGATGAAGAACAAGAACGACGATTTCATGATCGTGCCAAAGATCCAGCCAAGCGCTGGAAACTCAGCCCAATGGATATGGAGTCAATCTCTCGCTGGGTCGAATACTCCAAGGCCAAGGATACGATGCTCAACTTCTCAAATATTCCAGAAGCACCCTGGTTTGGAGTGGAGGGTGATGATAAACGCCGTGCACGACTCAACTGCATTCACCATGTCCTCAGCAAAGTTGATTACAAAGATGTCCTGCCATCTGTGATCAAGGTTCCGGACCGACCTCCGCTACCGAAGGACTATCATCGTCCTCCGAGAGAAGAGCAATTCCATGTACCAGAGGTGTACTGAGCTCAACTCCTTGTGGATTTTAGCTTTGGTCGGGAGCAATGCTGTTCCTGGCCAATGCAGTCAGCTTGTGTGAAAACTGCCAAATATTGTAACTCGTCGAGGGGAAAAGGTCTCGCAATTCCTTAGTGACCAAAGCAGAGGATGTGGCTTCCTAATGTTTCAAGATTGAGTTCGTACAAGTATTTTGAAACAAAAATATTACTCTGAAAATGCTTC
>DPLM01000179.1:10559-11442 GCA_003541985.1 Deltaproteobacteria bacterium
GAACATATGCTAACAATCCAGTCACAAAGCAGTGTGGAATTGGTATTTACATCTATTATTGCGTTCGGTCTTCTCAGGCTTACGGTGCGCAGCTTCTATGCCGGAGCAATACCACTCGTGAGCGACCAAGTAGCCATGAGTACCCTCTCTGAAAGGATTCACACATGACCATCTGGAACTGGAGCCCAACACAATACCTGCACTTCGGGAGTCAGCGCCTCCGACCCGCTATTGATCTCTTGAGGAGTATCCCTGCTGAAAAACCGCAAGTTGTATATGATCTAGGCTGCGGACTAGGCTCTGTCACTGTTCATCTGAAGGCCAGATGGCCTAATGCCAAGGTGGTCGGGATCGATGGGTCGCCTGATATGCTTGAGCGCGCCCAGCAGGAGCATTCTGAAATTAAATGGCAAGCTGCCGACCTCACAACGTGGATCCCAAGCGAAACTCCAGACGTGCTATATTCTAACGCGGCTCTTCATTGGCTTGATAACCACGCATCTTTATTCCCACGTCTCATTAACATGCTACCTCAGGGTGGCATGCTGGCAGTGCAGATGCCTCGGAATTTTGGTGAAAAGACCCATACCACTATATTCGAAACCATCCGCGCCCACGACTGGAAAGATCGCCTGTTAACACTGCTCTGTGAGACACCCACCCAGCCACCTTCTTTCTACTTCGACCTTGTAAAGCCAATGGTTCAGAATTTGGACATCTGGGAGACACAGTACTATTTTGTGATGGAAGGTGAGAATCCCATAGTTGAATTCACAAAGGGTAGCTTCTTGCGTCCTATTCTCAACACATTGAACGCGAAGGAAGCTGAAGCTTTCCTCAGGGAATACGCAGAACGAGTTGGGCCCCACTACCCTAGGCGCTC
>DPLM01000409.1 GCA_003541985.1 Deltaproteobacteria bacterium
GTCTATGTTTACAGCCCGAACGGTAAACGGCTTGGGAAAGCCAAATGTATCGCTTTCCGTGGGATTTGTGCAGCTGGTGTGGCAGGTTATCTAAGCGGCCTTTTGGGTCCTCCATCTTTTTAGTTCAGTTTCATTCTTCGAAACTGCTCAGCCAATCTCGCAAACTCTCGCAAATTTCCTCCACGCAGAGTCCTTCTACTACCTCCACGCCTGCGCTTCTCAATATCGAAAGCCCTGCGCCATTGACTCTTGGATGAGGATCTCTGATACCAATTACTACATGACGGATACCAACTTGAGAGATTGTTGTTGCACAAGCAGGAGTTCTTCCCACGAACGAGCAGGGTTCCAACGTGCAATAGAGAGTCAGCCCACTAAAATCTAATCCAAGCTCCTGAGCTTGACGAATCGCATGGGCTTCGGCATGATCCTGCCCAGGAGGATGAGTCCAACCTTCCACAAGTAGCTGATCCTTCTCAACTAAGACACACCCCACATGGGGATTATTTCCTGTCTTGCCTCGAACCGTTTCCCCAAGTTTAATTGCTTGCTGCATCCAGTATTCATTGGGCAGCTTCATATTCCTCACAATACCAGAGATACACCTGCTGTAACCCCTCACGCAATGTAATCTTGGGCTGCCATCCTAGTGCTTTCAGTCGACTTATATCCAAAACCTTGCGAGGTGTACCATCTGGGCGTGTAGGATCAAAACGTAACTTCCCTTGATATCCGACTACCTCGCAGATAATCTCTGCCAATTCTTTAATTGTCTGATCTTCACCCCAGCCAATATTCACCAACTCGCTGTCTTCATAATTTAACATCAAGTGCAAGCAAGCCTCTGCCAGTTCATCAGAAAGAAGAAATTCTCTTCTTGGAGTCCCTGTACCCCAAACAACCACTTCAGATAAAGACTTCAATTTGGCTTCATGAATTCTCTGGATCAATGCGGGCAGTACATGGGAGTTCTCTGGATGAAAGTTGTCGTAAATACCATAGAGATTAGTGGGCATCACGCTCAGAAACTTGGTTCCATGCTGTCGATTGAAGCTCTGACAGAGCTCAATACCAGCGATCTTGGCCAAGGAATAAGCTCGATTCGTTTTTTCCAGAGGCCCAGTTAACAAATAATCCTCCTGAATGGGTTGGGGACAGTCTCTTGGGTAGATGCAGGAACTCCCTAGAAATAACAGCTTTTTCACCTGAACTCGCCAAGCATTCTGCAAAACATGGTTTTGAATCTGTAAGTTTTCATGTATAAAATCAGTTGGATAAGTATTATTTGCGTGAATGCCACCTACTTTGGCTGCAGCTAAGAACACGTACTCTGGATTCTCCTTTAAGAAAAATTTCTCCACTGCCTTTGCATCCAGAAGGTTCAATTCAGCTCGTGTTCTCACAATCAAATTACTGTAACCATTGCGGCTCAAAATTCGCACAAAGGCAGAGCCAACTAATCCCCGATGACCTGCAATATAGATTCTTGATTCTTTGTTCATTTTCGATTTCTTCTACTCTCAGTTCTTCACATCTTCAAGGGTTCGAAGTCGGAGCATCAACGATGATCCAGTAACAGAATAAACTCATGAAAAATTACAAGATTTGGATAATCTAAATTATAAAACTAAAAAAAATAACTTTTAAGATATTTCTTACTTGAAATTTAGTAATTGCCCGTTAAGGTTGATGTTGCCTCAGGGATGACACCGGAGGGAGCGGTTGGGCAACAGCTAGTTCACTCTGAAGACAGGATGTCCGTCGATGCTAAGAAGCACCCTGAGGTTCTTGACGAGAAGGTTGATCTTCCTTGTCATCCAACTGCAATCCCATTGCACGAGCACGCTTTTCCCACAGACGACGGGCCAGCACCTGCATGTCCTCGTTCTTGTCATCTTCATCAACGATTTCTAAGCCAAGTAAAGTCTCGACGACGTCTTCCATTGAAACGACTCCGACCATTGTTCCCCAGTCATTGTCAACTACCAAAGCTAGTTGTTCACGCTTGCTGATCATCAGATCGAAAACTTCAGCGATAGTTGCGTTGTAACGTGTCACTACCACCTGACGTTGAAAATCACTGAGCTTGGTCTGAGGCCTATCTTGAGCTTGAGCCATGATGATATCGTTTTTAAGAACATATCCTGTTACTTGATCAGGGTGCTTCTGATAGATTGGAATCCGTGAGAAAGGATTTTGGGGATGCAGAGTGAAATATTCATCCACTGTTAGGTTTTCCTCTAAAGAAAATACGACGGTTCGGGGTGTCATGATATCTTCCGCATAGGAGGAGCGGAAACGAAAGAGATTGCGAAGAATCCTTGATTCACTCTCTTCGAGCTGGCCTTCCTTGGTACCAAGTTCAGCCATCGAGGCGAATTCTTCTCGACTGAAACCAGTCAACTCACGGTGCTGCTTCATACCGCGTGTCAGAAACTCTGCTAGCCAGACGAAGGGCAGGAGAATCCAAACTAGATACTTGATGAAGTAACCGACAGTCGGGGCTAATGTACGCCAGAAAGCAGCACCCATCGTTTTAGGAATGATTTCTGAGAAAATCAGAATCATCAGCGTCAAAATCCCCGAGGCAACACCAAGGTACTCATCACCAAAAATTTGAGTTGCTTGAACTCCTACTCCAGCTGCTCCTACCGTATTGGCGATGGTGTTCAGTGTCAGGATGGCAGTGAGCGGCCGATCCACATTTTCCTTCAGATGAAACAACATTTCTCCAGAGCGATTCCGTTTTTCCTGCAAAAGAGCAACATAGGCTGGAGTAATGCTGAGTAAGACGGCTTCGGCAATGGAGCAGACAAAGGAGATTCCTATTGCAATGGATACAAAAACGATTAGAAGGGTCATGTGCGGTTAGCTAGAATTCAAGAGAACGGTCACTCAACATGGGACCATAGGCAGTGCCAATGAACATACTCTTCAAGGCGGACTGGCCAGTGAATAAAAAATAGTTAGCAATTACAAACACTTCTTGATAGTGTAGTAGGCTGGCGGAGTTAGATACGTGATCGCTGGTGATGAGAGAATCGATCATGATTCTCGAGTTGCAAGAGGAAAGTCCGGGCAGCACAGGGCAGGATGCTGGCTAACGGCCAGGCGGCGTGAGCCGACGGAAAGTGCCACAGAGAATAGACCGCCGATGGCTTCGGCACAGGCAAGGGTGAAACGGGGAGGTAAGAGCTCACCGCGGGGCTGGCAACAGACCTGGCAGGGTAAACCCCATCCGCTGCAAGTCCAAATAGGATCGTAATCAGGCGGCCCGTCTGGCGATCGGGTAGGATGCTGGAGGTTGCTGGTAACAGCAGCCCTAGATAAATGATCACGACTCTTAGGAGAGAACAGAACCCGGCTTATTTCCGACTCCGCATTCATGACGGTGGCACCTTTTGACGCTGCAAAATGTTACCGAGAAGGCGCTGCAGGTCTTGCCCAATTTCTGAATCGGGCGACTGCATCATTAGGGGCTTACGCTGTAAAACTGAGCGTCTCACCAAATCGTTGTTCGTCACGTATCCTCGAAAATCTACAGATAGTCCAAAGTATTTCAGACATGCGGTTTCCATCGCATGGCCGACCCTGATATCGTTGTTGGAACGAACCTGATTCAGAATCAGACTGGGACGATATCGCTGTGTTTGTTGTTCTGCAAAATCAGACATCTCAGGTCCCAGCTCTTTCAGGTGGAGCAATAATTCACGCGGAGTACGGATCCCATGCCGATTGTTACGGTCCATTGATTCTTCAACCAAATCTCGCAACGCTGGAGTTTCACTATATAGTCTAATCTGCCGATAGAATGAACTTTTAATAAAACGGTAAGCATTTTCGATGGAAGTCGGCTCTGGAATCGCTACTAGTAATTGAGTGTCTGCGGTAATGAAAAAATCTAGAGTATTGAAGGAAGTCCCCGCTCCCAAATCCATCAGAATATAATCCGCTTCAATCTTTTTCAATTCACGGAGAAGTCGAATTTTTTGTGCATACTTTGGATTCGCGATATTGAGACTATCCTGAGCTCCACTCAGCAGGAAAAGATTTGGTACTTGGGTCGGTACCAAGCCTTCTTCTAACTCCTCATAGCGCCTCATCAAGAAGTCTGACACTCCTCGATCCAGATCAGTGACTCCAAGGCAGGTGTGAAGGTTTGCCCCTCCCAAATCCAGATCCATAAGCACCACTCGCTTGCCTTCTTTGGCCAGCAAGACCCCAATATTAGTAGTCAGGAAGCTCTTTCCTACACCTCCTTTACCGCCACCCACAGCCCAAAGTTTCGCTCGTTGTTCCATGCTGTATGTCGTTTTTTGTTTCTCAGTCATCCATGAAGGAAGGGCTACTGTAGCACAGCGTTGTGAATCTGAAAGGAAGAATTTATGGATGTCAAATAGTTTAGAAGAGAACCAAGCGACGGAGTCCATCATAAACCACAATTGAAGCTGCAGAGGCAAGGTTCAAACTGCGCACCTCAGCTTCCCACATGGGAATCGTAAAGCTTCTTTCGGGATGTGGATGCCAAAGCCACTTTGGCAAACCAGCCGTTTCCTTGCCGAAAAAGACAAAGTCGCCTGCTTGAATCGGCATCTGGGTGTATGGGGTCTTCGCATGAGTGGAGAGAAAATGACACCGCGTAAGATCCAACTGCTTGACCCATTCTTCCCAATCCACGATACGCTCCCAACTTACCCAATCCCAATAGTCCAACCCAGCCCGCTTCAAAGTGCGATCAGAAAGTTCGAAACCAAGTTCACCCGCTAAAATAAGATGACATTTTGTTGCTGCACACAATCTTGCAATATTTCCAGTATTTGGCGGTATCTGTGGTTCTACCAACACCACCTGCAACGGCGGATTGCTGTGTATTCTCACAGTTACACAACCGCTCTTTGAAGACCCAACTGTAACAATTGGTGCAATAATTCTGAATAAGACAAACCTGATGCTTCCCAAAGTTTCGGGTACATGCTAATGCTAGTAAATCCAGGAAGTGTATTGATTTCGTTAATGTAAATCTGATTATCTTTAGTTAGGAAGAAATCAACACGTGCCATCCCTAGACCTTCGACAACTCGAAAAGACTCTAAAGCCAACTCACAGATTCGGCTCGCTACAGAAGCTTCAATCTCAGCAGGAATTTTCAAAATTGCCCCATTCGGATCAACATACTTCGCCTCGTAAGAGTAGAATTCATGCTTGGGAATGATCTCACCGAGAGTCGCAGCCACTTCAGGGGAATCATTTCCAAGGACAGCAGCTTCAATTTCCCGACCGATGATTGCATGTTCCAGCAAAATCTTGTGGTCTAGAGAAAAGGCCTCTTTCAAGGCTTGCTGATATTCATCCTCATTACGAACCTTGGAAACACCTAAAGAAGAGCCTTCACGGTTTGGTTTAACAAAGAATGGCGATCCCAGTCTTGTGACCACTTCGGAATAGAGAAGTGTTTCATTCCTACGTAACGTGATGAAGGGTGTGACTGGAAGTTCGGCCTGAACGAGTAGTCGCTTCGTCATATCCTTATCCATACTGACCGCAGAACCCCAAACATCACAGCCAACAAAAGGAACTCGAAGCATTCGCAGCATCCCCTGCAGCGAACCGTCTTCCCCAAAATTTCCATGGGTGATTGGGAAGCAAATATCTGCCTTCCATTGCAACTTCCCTTGTTCATTTTGTAACCATCCTAACTGTCTTGGGAGAAGAGTTTCTGCTGCTGGGTGCAAATGGATCTCACGGATATCCTTTGTTTGGCACAGTAAGTCCCCCTCAGGTCTCCAACACCAACTCCCATCTTTGCGAATACCGATTAACTGAACCTCGTAGTTGTCTCTGGGAAGAGCTCGGACAATATTGAAAGCCGAGATCAGTGAAACCTGATGCTCCCCACTTAAGCCACCGCAGAGGACGGCAACTCGAGTCTTCATTCACCATTCTCCAGCCAGATCGGTACTGGCAAATCTTTGCTTCGCAGAAACTCCGGATTGAAGAGCTTGGATTTATAGCGGACCCCTGAGTCACAAAGCACAGTAACAATGGTTCTGCCTGGCCCAAGCTGCTTAGCCAAACGGATCGCACCTGCGACATTCAGAGCTGCTGAACCTCCCAAACACAGCGCTTCATCTCTCAGCAGTTCAAAGCAGATTGGCAACATCTCATCATCAGTGACTCGAAATGCAGCGTCTACCTTAAGCCCCTCCAGATTGGCGGTGATTCTTCCCTGACCAATTCCCTCGGTAATTGAGCTTCCGACAGACTGCAATTCACCCGTGGTGTAGTAGGAATAGAGAGCGGCACCCATCGGATCAACCAACCCTATCACAATATCGGGATTTCTCTCGCGCAGTGCCATGGCTGTCCCAGCTAAGGTCCCTCCAGTCCCAATCGAGCAGATAAAGGCATCCACAGTCCCATCAGTCTGCTCCCAGATTTCTGGTCCTGTTGTTTCATAGTGCCCTATTCTATTTGCTACATTGTCAAATTGATTGGCCCAAATGGCTCCGTTAGATTCGGCTGCGGCTGTTTCGTCGGCAATTCTTCGCGACTGATGAATATAGTTATTTGGATCTTTATAGGGCACAGCTGGAACTTCTTTGACCAAAGCACCACAAAGCCGCAACATTTCTTTTTTTTCCTCGCTCTGGGTCTCAGGAATGACGATCATGGTTCGGTAGCCTCGGGAGTTTCCAACCAGTGCCAGTCCGATTCCAGTATTTCCAGCAGTTCCT
>DPLM01000228.1:0-1303 GCA_003541985.1 Deltaproteobacteria bacterium
ATGCAATGCAAGCGGCCATAGAAATGGCTAACTTAAGCAGAGTAATTGGTCGTCGACACGATTAAATATTTGAGACAATAAATTCTTAAGGAAATATATTATCAGACTATTTGGTGCCAGAACCAAAATTTAAATTTTGCCTCTGTCCATCGGCCAACAACTTTGACCAGAAGCCACAAAACAAAGAAGCTGAAAATAAATCTACAAACCAAAATGCCCACCCAATCTGCTCCCAAAAGGAGCATGAGTAGCGTATCTTCAATAGCACTATGGAAGATGCTCATCAATGCAAGCGAAAAATAAATGTCTTTTGCTGACAACAATCCCGATCTTGCCTCCTTCAAAATTAGTCCACCCCCATAAGCCAATCCTAAAGTTATTCCAATCACAGTCAGGTTAGTTGCCTGTTTGCTTATTGATAACAACCGCAAGATAGGTTCCAACATACTTTGAAGAAATCTAGTTGTGCCGGATTCATCTAGGATTTTCATCAAAGCAACTAGTCCGACAAGTATTACGAAAATCCAAAAAAAATTTTCGATTTCACTCAGAACCCAGTTTGTAATTCCAGGTTCTATAGGGCTAGGCTGCCAAATCAGTTGGGCCGCCTGCTGGTTCCACCCCATGAAAGACTGAACAATATATAGTATGTATCCGTACACAATCGCTGAGCCAACTCTCAATAGTCCTATACTCCAAATTCTTGGCCCTGTTTTTTGAACAATTCTCAGTTCAATTGGCAAACTGTGCGCAAAAAGCATCATTGAAGTCAGTACAGTTACCTGAGCGATACTAAGTGTCTCAACGTCGCCCATTAGATTAATGTATACCAACAAAGCTGCGTAAAAGTTGGTAAACAACGCTGTCGCCCAGACCAAACCAGTATAACCGGGTAAACCTAAGAATTGCATCAAGGGTGTTAACCACTCTCCAAGAACTGTGATCACACCGAGTTCCTGTAAGATCTTCACTAAGATCACCACTGGAACCATAAGCTTGAACAGTTCATAACTAATCTCTAGTGAATCTTTCCAAACAACTTTCAGTACATTTCCCCAGCGTGAGTTCATCATCATGTCCACCCGCCATCAACTACCAGTTGTTGAGCTGTGATCATGCGGCTTACGTCCGAAGCCAGAAATAAAGTCGCCTGTGCCAAATCGTCTGGTTGAACATGATCTGGCAGGCATTGACGTTCTTCCAATTGTTTTAGCCCATCTGGTGTAACATGGAGAGTCAATTGTCTCTCGGTCATGACCCATCCTGGAACAAGCATATTGACTCTAACGCGATTTGCTCCACC
>DPLM01000228.1:1698-15451 GCA_003541985.1 Deltaproteobacteria bacterium
GTTTGCTTGAGCATCCAGGATACAGAGCCATAGTTGATGATGGATCCACCACCATTTTCCTTCATCTGTGGCAGCACAGCCTGAGCTGTAAAAAAAAAGTGCCGTAGATTTGTAGCCATGCGCTCATCCCAATATTCTGGTGTCACATCTTCAAACTTGTGCCGAGTGTCGTTAGCTGCATTATTAACCAATACTTGGATTGGACCATGCTGAAGGTAAATTTCACCAATCCAACCTTGTAACTCCTTAATATTTAGTAAATTGATTGCTTTGAAGGTTGGGGGGCTTCCCCCGGTATTTGACAAGTTTTGGCTAAGAACTTGTCCGGCCTCAGCATTCAAATCAACGAAGAACACTTTTGCTTTTTGAGCACAAAACGCCTCAACAATGGCCTTGCCAATACCACTAGCACCTCCAGTTATAAGTACCCTCTTGCCCGCAAGATCTGAGTAAATTGGGTTAGTCATCAATTCCAGAATATTTGAAGTTTAAAATTTCAATAAGTTGCTCGTCCACCTGAAAGATCAAAGGCAGCTCCGGTCGTGAAAGAATTTTCTTCAGAGGCAATCCAGCAGACCATCGCGGCAATCTCTTCAACTTGAACAAAACGACCCCGTGGAATCTTTGAAAGCATGTACTGAATATGTTCCTCACTAATTTGCTCAAAAATCTTTGTTCGGGCTGCAGCCGGAGTAATGCAATTAACAGAAATATTTAAATCAGCAGTTTCTTTACCGAGTGATTTGGTCAAGGCAATCACTCCCGCTTTTGATGCAGAATAAGCTGAAGCATTTGGGTTTCCTTCCTTCCCCGCTATGGAGGCGATATTGACAATTCTTCCATAGTTTTGCTGACGCATACTCGTGATCACAGCCCTACAAACATAAAAAGTTCCGGTTAAGTTAATGTTTAAAGTTTTTTCCCATAGAGCCAAATCGTAGTTTTCAATCGTTGCTGTATCCCCTGCTATTCCCGCAGAATTGACCAACACCTCTGCACCACCTAATTTTTCTTTCGTGGAATCCCAGGCACTGTTGACAGAATCCAGATTAGATACATTGACTTGGATTGGTACAACTTTCCCTTCGGGATATTCAGACGCAACTGTTTCTGCAAGGCTCACATCCATATCCCAAATTGCAACCTTCGCACTTCCTGTAACGAGCCGATCAACAATTGCTCGGCCAATCCCTTGGGCACCACCAGTCACAATCGCCCGTTGGTTCGTAAAATCATAATGGTTCCTCGCCATAAATACTCCTATTGGATAAGATTCAGATTTGAGCCCTCAATTCGCCTCAAGGGGCACTGAAACGAAGTTGAATGAGGACTTGGCAAGATTTAATTTGCCATGTATGTTTTCGAATTTAATAAAATTTCAAATCATAAAATATTTAAGCATCTCTTAAATCCAAGATTCTGCAAGCCATCAAAAGAATCTATGAGTAGCAGAATATAATTCAGACTGTAAAGGAAACCATGAGTTCGTTTCGCGTATTGAGCCCTGACTTTCAATATACCGATGGAGGTATAATTGAGAGAGAAGTAGCTACAAGCAATCTAATTCTTGACCTGTATCAATGTCATCAAGAAGTCTCTTCGGAAAGTCTTTCAAAATATTTTGGACTACTAGTGTACCACATTGCAAAAATCGATGACTGCTACATGGATCAACTAATTAACTGCCGTATAATTGTTCGCTGTGGAGTGGGTTTTGACAATGTAGATCTAAAAGCAGCAGCGTGTAGAGGAATTGCTGTTTGTAATACTCCAGACTACGGAACCGGCGAGATTGCTGATCATACGATTGGTATGATTCTCTCGTTGGAACGGCAATTCGTTTCTTATCATAACCTTTTAAAAAATGACCCACTCACAAACTTCAGCCACTTGGGAGCCCCCCCTGGAAGAAGGCTCCGAGGAAGAAGTATCGGATTGTTGGGCATGGGACGGATAGGCACTGCAACCGCGCTAAGAGCCAAAGCCTTTGGAATGCGAGTGGTGATTTATGACCCCTATCTGCCGAGGGGACAGGAAATTGCGGTCGGAGTTGAGAGGGTTGAAAGCCTTGAAGAACTATGTCGCCAGGTCAATATCCTAAGCATCCACACACCTCTGACTGAAGAAACTCAGGGAATAATCAATGAGAAGTTGCTAAGATTATTGCCAAAAGACTCGATTCTGATCAACACAGCGAGGGGGCCAATTCTGGATTTAGATGGTGTTTATAATGTCCTCAAAGATGGCTCTCTACGTGCGGCAGCAATCGACGTTTTTCCAACCGAGCCCCCAGACCCGATGCCAAAATTATTAAAGGCTCTTCAGAACAACGAAACTTGGCTTCAACAACGACTTCTTGTCACTCCTCATACGGCTTGGTACAGCGTTGATAGTGCGCTAGACCTCAGACGAAAATCTGTAGAAACGGTTCTGCAGTATCTCAGAGATGACAAGTTGAGAAACTGTGTGAATGCACACCTTCTCCAGACAGGGCAATTCTTCCGCTGAAATCTTGTTTCATCATTTTTAACGAACTTTATTGCAGGTAAAACATGTCTTCGAATAATAGTACCAAAGTTGCCATCATTACTGGGGCCGGAACCGGTGTTGGACGCTCAGTCGCTCAACGATTTTTAACCGATGGTTACAAAGTTGCCCTTCTCGGCAGACGTCAGGTGCTTCTGGATGAAACAGCAGCAGGGGCTGAAAATGCTCTCGTTCTAGCCTGTGATATAAGTCAACCCGAAGCTGTTGACGTCGCGTTTACAAATGTTGTTAACAAGTGGGGTCGAATTGATGTCCTTTTCAATAATGCTGGAATGGGAAGCCCATCAAGAACGATTGATGAAACCCCAATCGAGGAATGGCTCAAAGTCGTTGATGTCAATTTGACAGGTTCCTTCCTCTGTGCAAGGGCAGCGTTTGCACGAATGAGACGTCAAAATCCACAAGGTGGTCGCATCATCAACAACGGTTCCATATCAGCCTATGTTCCTCGACCTGGCTCTGCGCCCTACACTGCAACAAAACACGCAATTACAGGGTTAACTCGATCACTTTCCTTGGATGGTCGTCCTTTCAACATTGCTTGCGGACAGGTTGATATTGGAAACGCTGCAACTCCAATGACTGACCGGATGGCAACAGGCGTACCTCAGGCTGATGGTAGTGTTCGGATTGAGCCCAGAATGGACGTTGAAAATGTGGTGACAACCGTTCTGTACATGGCAGAATTGCCCTTGGAAGCAAATGTACAGTTTGTCACTGTGATGGCCACTAAGATGCCGTTCATTGGTCGTGGATAAACAATACTTAAAATTTTGAAGATAAATATCAATTAAGGAAATCTTGATGAACAAAGTCATGTTGGTCACAGGGGGAAGCAGAGGAATTGGTGCCGCAACAGTCCGTCTGGGGGCGAAGCGAGGCTATGCAGTCGCGATCAATTACCAGAAACGAGCAGATTTTGCGCAAAACTTGATGGATGAAATTAATGATGGAGGTGGAAAGGCGATCATTATTCAAGCGAATGTGAGCGTAGAAACAGAGATTATTGAGATGTTCAATCAGGTAGACTGCCAATTGGGGACACTGAATGCCTTTGTCAACAACGCCGGAATCCTCCAACCTCCAAGACCACTTGTTGAAATGACAAAGGAGCGTTTGCAGGAACTTTTTGATGTGAATATTCTTGGGGCAGTTCTATCTGCCCGAGAAGCTGTCAAAAGAATGTCCACTCGATTGGGTGGTTCTGGAGGAGCTATCGTTAATCTTTCGTCCGCAGCAGCTAAGATGGGAGGTCCTAACTCATTTCTGGATTATGCGGCCAGCAAAGGAGCTATCGATACTTTCACACATGGCTTGGGTCAGGAAGTCGCAAATGAGGGAATCCGAGTCAATGGAATCCGTCCGGGGCTAATTTATACCGATATTCACGCAAGTTTGGGTGACCCAGATCGTGTGAAACGATTAGAAACCGTTGTTCCAATGAAACGAGGTGGGCTTCCTGAGGAAGTTGCTGAGGCAATCATCTGGTTATTATCCCCTGAAGCCTCCTACGTCACTGCATCCACATTGGATGTCGGAGGTGGACGCTAATAGTCGTTAGCAAATAAAAATTTTTCAAAAGCATCAGGAGTACTCGATGAAATATCGTTATCTTGGTAGATCAGGTCTGCTTGTTTCCAGAATCTGTTTAGGCACGATGACATTTGGAATGACCAACTGGGGCTGTGACCAAAGTCAGGCCTCGCGAATTGTTGATACCTTTGTGGGCGCCGAAGGAAATTTTCTTGACACGGCGGACATGTACAGTGCCGGCGTTTCAGAGGAAATGACGGGCAAAGCGATCAAATCCCATAATCGTGATGAACTGGTGATTGCCACCAAAGCCTGGTTTCGAACTTCGGAAGGAGCGAATGGTAGTGGTAGTTCCCGCAAGCACATCTTAGACGCAGTGGAAGCGAGCTTACGTCGATTAGGGACTGATTACATCGACCTTTACCAAGTCCACGGTCCGGATTGGTTCACTCCCATGGACGAGACGATGCGAACTTTAGATGACCTGGTCCGGCAAGGCAAAGTCCGCTACATCGGCTGCAGCAACTATTACGCTTGGCAAATGGTCAAAGCCAACTCAATTGCAGAAAAAATGAACCTAGAGAAGTTCATCAGCGCTCAGCACATGTATAATCTTGTACGCCGTGATATTGAACGCGAAATTCTCCCAGCCTGTGCCGATCAGGGATTAGGGATGCTTTGCTGGAGCCCACTAGCTAGCGGATTTTTAAGCGGCAAATACCAAAGGGGAGGTGACATCCCAGAAGGATCAAGAATCTCTTTCCGTAAAAATGTTGATATTCCAAGATATTTCCATGACCACGCCTTTGATATCGTGGAAACACTATTAAAGTTGGGTGAAGTAACTGGGAAGCCTCCAAGCCAGCTTTCTACAGCTTGGCTCCTTCGAGATCATAGAGTTACATCTGTCATCTCAGGTCCTAAAACGGTCTCCCAGATTGAAGATGTTTTAGCAGTCGCAGATTGGGATCTCGAACTGGATCACTGGAATCAATTGGAGGAAGTTTCCAACTTCAAGCATGGATATCCGTTGGAGTGGATTGACCAAAACTATGGAAATATTGGTGGATTGGAAGAATTCCCCCCTGCCCACCATCGCCTAGTCCAAGATCGTAACTAATCTTATCTCAGCAGCCTAATGTTTTGTTACAGAAAGATTTTTCAATCTACTGGATGAACATGATGAATTCTTCTTGGCCACTTTTCAAACTGGGACTCAATCCTTACGGGATGACTTATTACCTTGGGTTACAAGGCCGTGGTACTACAAGGCAAAATCCAAATGGGACAGGTTTGGAAGGGTTTTTAAAAATTGCCGAAGAACTGGGTGCCAAGTCTTTGGAAATCTTTGATCCCTGGTTGTATGAATTTTCTGGTGATGATTTCCAAAGTTTGAAGGCTCGCTTAGATCGGCAGGGAATAATTCCAGTCATTTCAGGGGGCTTTATTCTTGAGGAAACAGGACATGTTTTTAAGTCTGCGCGACTTCTAAAAGCAAAAACGATCCGCTTTGCACTGACTGACGTTCTATGTGGTGGAAGAGCCTTTCGAACTGAATGGAATGAGCTTCGCCAAGCCGTTCGGAGAAAAATCCTTGAATTTGGCAAAACCGCCGATGATGCAGGTCTGATTATTGCCATCGAGAATCATCAGGATTTTACATCAGCAGAATTAGTAGAATTCTGCAATATGACACAAGGGGTTGGAATTACTTACGACACAGGGAACTCCTTTCCAGTAGCTGAATCACCAAATCAGTTTACTAAGACTGTTGCGCCTTACGTTAGACATCTTCAGCTCAAGGACTATCGGGTGCAGTTCACCAATGAAGGCTTTCGACTGGTTCGCTGTACGATTGGAGAGGGATCTGTACCATTTGATGAACTTTTCGAAGAAATTGGTAAACACCAAAATCAACTAACTGCTGTGCTGGAACCAGGAGCCCTTGAGGCTCGACACGTTAAGCTCTTTAGAGAGGATTGGTGGCAGGGCTATCCAGCAAAATCTGCAGCTGAGCTTGCAGCATGTCTGTTAGCAGCTCAGAAAAACCAACTAGCCAAGACAGAAGACTACCGTACGCCGTGGGAAAAAAATGAGGACAGTAAGCTTGTGGATTATGAACTCCGAATGTACCGAAAAAGTTTTGCAAATATGAAAAAACTAGGAATTTAATTGACTGAATTAAGTAGTTTAAAAGGAAAAACTGCCCTCGTTACAGGCTCAGGTCGAGGACTCGGCAAGGTGATGGCTGAAAGACTAGCTGATCTAGGAGCAAACATTGTTTTGCATGACATCAGCTGGAAAGCCCCTGAAAAATATAAGGAGGCTAAAAACCTTGGAGAGGTTGCCAAAGAATTTGAAAAAAAAGGTATCAAAGTACTAACAGTGACTGGCAATATCGGAGATGTTCAAGCAGTGGCTGAAATGTGTACCAAGATTGAAGAAAAATTCTCAAAGGTAGACATATTAATAAATTGTGCCGGTGGTGACATCGGGGCATGTGGTGGCAAACCATCACCCAACAATGCACTTGATATCTCTATCGAGGATGTACAGGCGCTTATTAACAGCAACTTGGTTGGAACCATAAACGTTTGCAAAGCGTTCATCCCAGCAATGCGGGATCAGAAATACGGAGTTGTCGTTAATATTGGATCTGTAGCAGGACAACTCGGTGTGTCTGAAGGAGCAATTTACGGAATTCTAAAAGCTTCTGTTACACACTATACTCGTTGCTTGGCCACTGAGCTGAAGCAACATGGAGTTCGTGTAAATTGTGTTGCTCCCGGACCTACGAAGACTGCACGCTTTGAGGCTACAAGGGTAGTTGATCCAGAGATGATGGATTCCCAAAAAGCTTCCCTTGACCGCTACGGAGAACCCGGCGAGATTGCAAACGCAGTCGCGTTTCTGGTGTCTGACCAGGCAAAATTCATTAATGGTCAGGTCCTCTGTGTGGATGGAGGGTTGGTTAACTTTCCTAGTTAGAAATATTTGTTTTTTCGAACCTATCTACGATTCTTCAAGCAATTCTGTGACTACAAAACTGGACCTTCAGCGACTTAATCAACTTTGTAATTTCTTTGATGGAACCGTCCAAAGAGGAGACATCTCTGGTGCAGCATTCCAACTTTCGGTAGGAGATCACCATAAAGTTACAAAAGCTTTTAGAAGATTTGAACCGAATCTTGCCGCTCCAATGCAACAAGATTCAATCTTTCCAGTAGCTTCAATTACTAAACCATTTACCGTAGCTGCAGCAGTATTGCTAGCTGAACGTGGTCAAATTTTACTGGATGAACCAGCTTTTATTTACCTTCCTGAGTTCGGCAATTCTGGGAAAGAAGCAATCACTCTTCGACATTTGATGACTCATAGCTCTGGGCTACCAGACATGCTTCCAGAAAATCAAAGCTTGCGGGCGCGACATGCTCCGATGTCTGAGTTCATAGAGCAGATCAACCAACTGAAGTTAGACTTTCCTGCAGGGACAGGGCTTCAATATCAAAGTACAGGCCTAGCGATTCTTGGAGAGATTGTTCAGAGAGTGAGCAGAATTCCCCTCAAAGAATTTCTCAGGAAAGAGTTTTTCAAACCATTGGGAATGAAGGATACGGCTTTAGGCATTGACGGGTTGCCAGAAGAACGAGTTCCCAACTTGAAACTTCCTCCAGAACAAGAAGGAGTTGATTGGAGTTGGAATAGCCCCTACTGGCGAAATCTAGGTGCCGCTTGGGGTGGTATGTTCTCAACTGTCGAAGACCTGACTCATTTTCTAAAAATGCTACTGAATGGGGGAGAATTCCAGGGTAAGCGAATTTTTAGCAAAAGCACCGTTGAAACGATGATTCGAGATCAGACTAGGCTCATGCCTTTAGTCCCAAATGAGCAAAAGGTAATGATGCGTGGAGGACTAGGCTGGAAGCTTGCGCCCTCGTCTTGTTGGGGATTCTTCGGGGATTTTCTTTCACCGGGAAGTTTCGGACATGGTGGAGCAACAGGCACTGTTTTCTGGGCTGATCCCAAGCGGGATACGACCTTTGCTTTGCTCACGACCCAACCATCTATTTGGAGTAAATCACTACTGGATAAAGCTTCTAACCTCGCCATAGCTTGTGTTGACTGACTACCAAGACTAGATCTCAATCAATCTTTTTTTCCTCAACTCAATTAGGGTAAAAATGACAGCCAAAATGGATGCTTTACAGGTAGTCGCACGTGGAAAAGCAGAGTTTATAAGAACAACTTTACCTAAACTCACGGAAGGTCATGCGATCGTTCAGCCACGTCATGTAACCCTTTGTGGAAGTGATGTCTGGATGCTGAGTCATGCTCCAGATGAAGCGTATCCCTTTCCAACCGGGACAACGGGGCACGAAGTTATTGCTGAAATTTTGGAGCTTAGCCCTGAAGTAGAGGGTCATGAAGTCGGGGACTTTATTCTTGCTATTGCCCCAGACCATCGGGCAATGGCTGAACGCTACTTAACTCCACAAAAAAACTTGTTGAATCTTCCTAGTGGAAAAACTAGAGAAGAATTGTTGATGGCTCAGCAACTAGGAACAGTTCTATATGCCTGTAAGCAGCTTCCGAGTGTGATCGGAAAGACAGTGGCAGTTGTTGGACAGGGAACCGCTGGACTATGGTTTAATTTCGTTTTGCAGCGACTTGGGGCTGCCAAAGTCATAGTTTTTGATCCAAAATCAAACCGACTTCAGCTTGCGCGACAATTCGGTGCCACTGATACCATTAACATTCGAGAAGAAGATCCTCTCGAGCAAGTTCTTGCTATAAACGATGGGAAATTAGCAGACATTGTTGTCGAAGCTGCTGGGAGGGAGGCCTCCATCAATCTTTCAATTGAGTTAGCTAGAGCGGATACAGGATTTTTTTTACAGTTTGGAGTTCCTTATGAACCAACTTCAGTAAATTATGGAAAAATTTTTACAAAGTGTTTGAAGCATAAATCTATTGTACACGCAGGCCGTGAACCAGGGCATACTTCGACCTTACAGGCTTTGGATTTAATTGCTGGTAATTATGTGGATGTATCTCCATTGCTTACACACCGATTCCCATTTGAAAGGGCATTAGAGGCCTACGAGGTTCATCAAAATGCCACCGACAACGCTGTCAAGATTGTCATTGATATGCCCCATTAGCCCTTTACAGCACTTGCAGTCAGTCCGGATACGTAATACTTGACAAAAAATGAGTAGATGAAGGCCACAGGGACAGATCCAAGAAGGGCAGAAGCCATAAGTGACCCCCAAAATAGGGTATCAGCTTTGATCAAGTCACTGACTGTACCCACAGGAATGGTTTTCATATCTCCAGAGGACATGAAAATCAATGCGTACAGAAATTCATTCCAGCAGAGTGTGAAGCAGAAAATTGTTGCGGAAAGAATTCCTGGGACAGAAAGCGGGAGAACGATACGGATCAGGATCTGAATTCTTGAACAACCATCCATCAAAGCACTCTCTTCAACTTCCTTTGGAATAGTCAGAAAATATCCCATTAAGAGCCAGGAGGCGAATGGAATCAATTGTGTTGGATAAGTCAGGATAAGGGACCAATGAGTATTGAATAAATTCAGGGTCCCAATGACTTGAGCCATTGGAATGAACAGTAGAGTAGGTGGTACCAGATAAACCAAAAAGATACCAATTCCCATAAAATTGCTCCCTGGGAATCTTAACCTCGCCAAAGCATAGCCAATACAAATACTGCAAAAAATGGATAGAGCTGTGGAAACGATCGCAATGACCATCGTATTCCACATCCAACTCCAAAATTCTGTGTTTTCGAAAAGATAAGTATAGTTTTCGAAGGTAAACCGCTGGACCCAGAATGGATTGAAATTTAGATCAAAAAGGTCAGAAGATGGCTTCAAAGATACGATTGTCATCCAATAGAATGGGAAGAGCAATAGCAGCCCATAAATGACTAGGGGTATGTAAATCTGTAGGGTCCTATGACTTTCGCTACCAACCATCATGCGGTTTTTCTCATGTATCGGAGTAAAATTATACTGAAGAATGCTAGAATCGGGAACATGTATAATGTGATGGCAGCACCCATTCCAATTTCAGTACCAGACAAACCCACTTGATAGGCGTAAGTTCCAAAAATATGAGTTTGATTAGCTGGGCCGCCTTTGGTCAAAACATATATCAATTGAAAATCAGCAAAGGTCCAGATCACTGAAAGCAAACTTGTTATCATTAAAATGCCTTTGATGTGCGGAAGAGTGACATGATTAAATCTATTAAACTTGTTTGCACCATCAATTGCAGCTTGCTCATGTAGTTCTGGTGGAACAGCTTGCAATCCTGCCAAAATACTTATCCCAAAAAATGGGATACCTCGCCAAATATTTACCCAACAAATTGCTGTCACAGCTATTAGTTGATCACCCAGGAAATTTATATTCGAATCAATAAAACCCATTTCAATCATTAGCCAGGAAATAGGACTAAAGACTGGATCAAAAATCATAAACCATCCCAAAGAACTCAATGCAGTTGGGACAATCCAAGGTAACATTATAAAGGCTCTAATTGGATTACTAAAACGAATTTGATTATTTAATATCAGTGCTAATCCCAGTCCCATTACAGCTTTAAAAGGTACGGTCACTAGAGCATAGATCATCGTATTCCAAGCAGTTTGATGAAATATTTCATCTTCAAGCAAATCAACATAATTCCACAGTCCAATAAATTCCCCTGGCATACCAATTCTAGTATCTGTTAATGATAGCCAAATACCTAAAAAGAATGGGTAAGCTAGAAATACTGCAAGTAAAATTAAGCCTGGCAGCATTAGCAAAACACCAAGTGAACTTTCTCGGTCTAAAAAATTTTCTGATTGAATTGATCCTGAGTTCATGATTGGTATTATTGGTTCCTTTTTTTTGTGTTTTCTGTAACAAATTCTTCAAATAAAAAAACCCCCTGAATATTTCTACTCAGAGGGTTTAAAAAATGAGAATATTTTTCAGATTAACGATAAATACGTTTCAGTTGTCGCTCACCCCATTCTAGAGCATCTTTAGCATCTCCTGATTGCACAGCTTTTGCGAATGTGTCTACAACAATATACTTTGAAGCAGCTAAGCTTGCTTTTTCGTTAGGATTCCCTGCAAAACCTCTTAGCCTTCCATATTTGGGAATTTCCTTAAAGATACCCATTTTTGGGTCGTCTTGCCACATAGGATCGTTGGCAAGATTTTTAACGTGATGTAGTTGGTATCCCTCCTGGACACGCCACCATTTATCGAAGTTTTCTGGCTGGAACCACCACTTCAGGTATTCCTTAGCAACATCAATATTTTCAGAATTGTTCAAAATACCCATTGTTTGAGTACCGAACTCATGGTACCGGCCAGCTGTACCTTTTGGCAATAGCATATGATGGGTGTCATTCATCAACTTTCCTCCATCATCACGTCTTTTGGATGCGTAATAAATACTTGCTCCGTTAAAGGTTGAAGCTATCTTTCCACTCAAATAAGCGCGATTATTACTGCTGTCATCCCAAGATGTTCCTGTTTCATCATAGCCATCCTTCCAAGCTTGGACAAATTTGTTCAATGCATACTCAAAGGTAGGTGTATTGAAGAGTATTGTCTTTCCATCATCACCTACTTCAAGTGCACCAGAAGCCCACATGTATGGGTAACAGAATCCAATCGGATCACCCAAACTATGTCCAAGACTCTGGCCAAAGGGCATTCCCATCTTTTTACACTCCTTAGCCACAGCAAAATATTCATCCCAGGTCATATCCATGCCACCCTTATCAGCATGCTTGACACCTGCTTTTTCAAAAGCACTTATTCTGTAAGCAATTGTGCCCGCATTGTTTCCGTGAGGAATGCCAAGATATCTTCCATTGACGTGCCCTGAATTGAGTACATATTCCTCAAATCCTCCACCGCGCGATGCAACCTCTTCTGCTTCATCTGTCATGTCAACAAGATTATTGGCATACAGATGATTTTGGACAGGCCAGAGCTCAATTACATCCACTCCCCCAGCTTGAAGCCCAGCGCCAATTTTTGTCTGCAGATCAGGCCAGTTGAGAAAATCTGCATTCACTTTTACACCAGCTTGTTTTCCAAACTCTTCAGCTTGTTGTTTAGCAATCTCTTGTGCTGCAGGAATAAAGTAAGTACCTCTTACTATGTTGAGAGTCTTGTTTTGCGCACTACTAATGTTTGGGAAACCTCCCATCAAGGCAACCGCTCCGGCGGCTGCGCCAGTTTTGATGATCTGGCGCCGGGTCACACCATTTTCGGTCATCTCTTCAGGAATGCTTTTCAATTGATTGTCATTCACCTTTTCCATGTAAATCTCCTCTTCTAAATCAGCCTATGGCAAATTAAGTTTCTTGAGCCACAGTGACCCAAGCACACGCGGGAAGCTAGGCTAGGCTACCCCAAAAAGCAAGAACAAATGTTGAAAATGCTGTGTTTGTCTTTCTTGAATAATTAGAAGCTATGGTTTATACTTACTTCAATTTAAAAGTCTGCTGATCTTTCAATAATTAGGTTAATTTAGTAATTTACTTATAGCACAAGTAACTTTTCTGCGTACCCTCTCTTCACTTTCTGGGGCAAACAGTGATATTTTAATTTGGTATGTGTCTCTAGCAAACTCTTCCTTGCTTGGCAAATAATTTAAAAATCCATTACAAATATCTAGCACAAGAATCAGATTTTTAGGAAATCGTTTTCTCAAAAAAACTTGAAATTCATTGTAAAATTCTACAGGTGCACCAACCATAATAGTTTTTCCTAATTTCCAAACATAAATCGGAAAATTGTAGGTTGATGACTCTCCAATTTTTTCCCGCAAAGCTAAGCCTCTTTGCGCACGCTCTTTCTCATAGCCTCTTGTTGATTCCACCAACTTTTTATAATCATTAATGGAAGGCAGATCCCCAAGTACCAATTCGACATTCTCTGTTATCATGCCAATTTCAGAGTCTGGCAACTTGTCCGTATATTTCCAAAGCCCTAGTGTTGCTCCAGATTCCACCTTTTTGTCAAAAACCATCTTTTTTCCGGATGGCATCAAGCTAGCCATCGTAGAAAGTGCAGCGTAGCCCAATTCCCTACCATTTTGGTCTGCTGCATCTATTGAGGCCTCATAGCATCTACGAGGAGCTAATTCCCCGTCTGCACCATGAAGAAAGATACAAGGTGCCCCGTTGGTATCTCTCTCTACCAATTCTCTCATAGCTCCAACATAATCAGGAGAGATCAAACGATTCAATCCTCCCAAGGAAGTTGGGTGCGCAGCATAATGGACTAAACTAGCGAAATGAATACCAGACTGCTCCACTATCCTGCCAACAAGTAGTGTATCATCTGCAGGAATAAACGGATTAATTCCTACAACGGCTTCACCAGTCTCTGGGAGGATCAAATCCCGATTGAAAGCTAAGCTACAACGACCAATTCCCCAACTCAGCACACACATTTTTCTGTTTTCAAAAGCTTCTGAAAGTAGCTGCCGACATGTCTTCAGAATTTGCTTTCTGTATCCCTGAATCAAATGGCCTCCAGGTGCATCTGCTAATAGAGGATCAGTGAAAGGTGCACCATGGCTGTGTGAAAGGTGTGTGATGAGAGTGCCAGGGATCAAATTGAATTCTTTTTCCA
>DPLM01000165.1:0-7243 GCA_003541985.1 Deltaproteobacteria bacterium
TTTTGAGGTTGTGTAGATTACCGACTTTGTAGTCGACGATCACACTCAAGCTCATAGCATACCCTTCGTCGAAGTGACACCAGCGCGTCTTGAGTCCAGTGCTGTGGCTTGTCGCAAGGCCCTGGCGAAGGACTTGAACAACCCCTCACACTTGTGGTGGTCATTCTCTCCGTACAGGATTGCCATGTGAAGAGTAGTCTTCGAGGCAATCGCAAAGGACTTGAAGAAGTGCGGGATCATCTGGGTGTCCAGTGCACCGATCGCGAGCTGGCGGAATTCCCCCTGAAATGTAAAATCTGGCCGACCACTCAAGTCCAGCACTGTGCGCACCAAGGTCTCGTCCATCGGCACATACATTTGGCCGTAGCGAATGATCCCCTGCTTGTCTCCCAGCGCTTCGAGAACGGCAGCCCCTAGGGTCAGAGAGATATCCTCGACCGTATGGTGGCAATCTACTTCCAGATCACCCTCACACTGGAGTTCCAGATCAAATAAGCCGTGGAAGGCCAACTGCTCCAGCATATGATCCAAGTAGTTGATACCAGAGTTCGCCGCAACCTTACCGCTGCCATCCAGGTTGATTGTCAATTGGATTTTGGTTTCGCGTGTATTTCTTTGTTTGCTGACTTTTCGCATTTTCAGCTTTGATTCAAAAGGAATAGTAGACTCGGCTGGCAAAGTGCGTGGTAGAACCTGTTCCACTTGCGGAAGGCTGATAGTCATCGTAGCGAAAAGCCTCTCCTTGGCGGAAGAAGTTTAACTCCAAGTCCCAGGTCACAAAGTCCCGCAATTTCCAGGAGAAAGTGTTATCCCATTCGATACCGATATGGGTAGCTTTCGCACCTGATGTTGCCATCACCGGATTCACATGATCCAGATAGTAGAGCCCAGCCTCATAGAATGTCTCAGAAGCCTCGACAGTGAATCGATAGCGGGCACCAAGCATTTGGGTATTGGCAATTGTATGGCCCAGCCCTGTTCCACTCTTCCAGTCTGGGCTACCGCCGTTAAAGTAGAAGTTTGTTCCTCGGTATGTGCCCGGAACAATTTCGTGGAAGGCACGAATGCTTCGCTGATAGTTCTGACCTGTGTTGTTAATAGCTCCGGCATCTTCCAGTTGTTCATCACCGCTGACATAGAGTAATAGGCCTGTTACCTGGTGATTGTCCCAGAGATAGGACAATTCATGCTCTGTTGCCACTCCGGCTACAGCATGACTTCCCAGCGACTGTCCATAATCGTTGTTGGCGCCCAAGCTGTAGTAGGCACGATTACCCTGGTTGCCAAGCAAGTCCGAGTACCAACGCCAACTTGGAGTGCTCCACGTGAAACGTACCCCATAATAATCCTGGCTGGTTGCATTAAAATAGACTGGAGTACAATCCTGTCTTCCCACAACTGCCTGACTTCTCAGTTCCGATGAACAGCTATTAGTATTTGCGAAGCTAGTACTCCGCAAACGATCCAAATCTCCGTTGCTGATTCGAAATCCAGGGGCATTGTTGCGCCCAAGTGGAATATTTCGCTCTGTGTAAATGATCCGAAAAACCTCGACACGCATCACGTTCTCAGGCTGTCCAGCTGCATCAAGTTCATAAAAAAGTGGATAGTCCAATGAGAGAGTGTAGAGCCAGTCTGCTGTATCATCCTGCAGTTTCAGAGCACCAGCTTCATAACAGAAGCTACCTGCTGTACACTGCTGGGAGATACCCGTCAACAATCCGCTGAAGACCTTGCCACGACGATCTCCAAGGCGCAGTTCCTGCTTCCCGACGCGTAACTGATCACGTGGATTCGCACGAAACTCCAGATAAGCCTGGCGAGCAACTAGATCAATGCCCTGCGAGTCAGGAGCATTTGGGCGCTCTGCTGGTGGACGCAAGTCAGCATTGTTGAAAGGAGCCTGGGCTGTTGCCAACTCTAGCTGAATCGAAGCTGAGCGGTGTGCGGTTGAGCGTAGAAAAATCCTCAGATCTTGCTCAAAGGAGAGCGTGCCCACATTTGGAAAACCAGTTGGGGTTTCTGGTTCCAGACTCGTGTCAATCAGTCGGTTGCGGAGTCGATATGACCCACCGACTTCAAGAACTGGAACGTAAGTGGAACGCTCTTCGAGTTCTTTGTAGTCTCCCTTCTCTAGGGGGATGAAGTTGCTCTGAGCCCAGAGGAAGGTGTTCAGTGAGAGGAGGCAGCCGCTGGCAAGCAGCAAGTGGCGAAGAAAAAGAGAGATATACACGTTGAATTCAGAGATAGCGAAAAGCGAGATGGTAGGTTTCTAGCCGGTAGAAAACCGACCGGAATATGTCATTGTAGGCTGAGCTTTAGATTGGCGACCAACTTGATCGCTGCAGCACGAGTGGTCGGTTCAGCAGCAAACTGCTCGAAATTCTGCATCATCTCTTCCAGCATCTGCTGGCGGACGGTACGTGAGATTTCTCCTTCCATTGTCCTACGGAACCAGGCGAGCCAGGCGCGTTGCTCAGCTGGCATCGAACCCATCATTTCTTTGCGACCACGTTCCAAAAGTTCATCTAGACGTTTGGCATCTGAGTTCTCACGAGACTTCTGCACCAACTGGCTGAGTAATTCACGTCTGCGATCTCCACGGGATTCGCGATACTGTTGCTCGATACGGATCATCTCAATTTCGCGCAGGTAATTCTGTGCTGAATCGTACTCAGCTGCTGCAACCGGAACCGCACGAAACTGACGACTAGCGTCTGCATAGCGTTGCTCTTCGTAGGCGTCTCGCCCTCGTTGGTAAGGGACACGACGGATCATGGCTAATGAGCGATTATACAGCGCAGACTCCGGAGGCACTCGTCGGAAAGACTCCACTGCACCTGTGTATTCTTTCTGTTCAAACAGGCGCATACCCTGCTCAAAGTGTTGGGCTAGACGCTGTTGGCGTTCAGCTTCACTTTCAAATAGACCACTGCAGTTGCTGAGTAGCAGAGCTAGCAGCAGAGTTCCCAGCAAGCGTTGCATTGGAATGATCCAATTCATGATCAAATTGTGTTTTGGGGTTTGCAATAGAGAGAAAACAATGCTGTTTCGTCGAAATATTCTACAGAGCCGCGCTCTTTCGATGGCGAGTGTACCACCGGACAGTCACAAAAATAGAAACTGCTAGCAGTGCCAAAATTACTAGCAAAACCGTCCAGGATAAGAGATCTTTAAGCACAACGTTGAAGACGATAGCTACCAGCAACAGCGCGGGAACTTCATTAAATAGGCGCAGCAAGCGTGCGTTCCAGCGACAATTTCCCTCCTCCAATTGCTTTTGCAGTCTTCCACAGTAGAGATGGTAAACAATCAGCAGGGCTACCAAAGCTAATTTAGTATGAATCCATGGAGGCAGGCCAATATACAGCAACATTAGCGTCCCAAAAACCATCGTGATGCACAGCCCAGGCCACGTAATTGCGTACCACAGGCGGCGTTCCATGATCGTAAATTGCGCTTCCAGAATCTTACGTTCCGGCTCTGGTCGACGGGAGGCTTCCTTGTGATAAACAAACAACCTTCCGATATAAAATAGCCCCGCAAACCAGACCACTACACCGATGATGTGGATCGCCTGAATGTATAAGTAGCTCGACTGGCCGAAATGTTCGATACTCTGGCTGATTGCATCGTACTCGTCCTGGAACCAGAGCCAGTCTCCCAGACCCGAAAAATCTCGATAGAAGGCTCGGATGACAAGTAGCCCTACAATCGGGATTGCTAGCAGAAAGAGGTACACCATATGAAACTCATGACAGTGATGAGTGAAACAGTTGATTGCGTGAGGTTGCGCTCAAGCAGAACCGCTTTCAAGCGGAAAATCAGTCAAGATTTCGTAACTTTTCCAAACCTTCTTCTTTGGAACCAGCTTTGCAGATTTTTATCTACGTTTCAAAGATATTAAGAATGTGGTCGCTACTGAGCTTTGCAACCTAGCCAACGCACAATTTCTGTCTGTCACATGCCAGATGCTTACTCTGTAACCACTGCCTTTAATCTTCTCGAAAAAACGACCTCTTCTGTAGATCTTGCAAGTTGGGAGGGGGACCGCTAGAGAAGATATATTTTGCATGTCATTTACAAACTTCGTGGAAGTCCCAAATCGACTTCTCCGCAAAAAATTATATTTGTACATAATCAGGTCTCTCCTCTCTTGTAAATTTTCCAAGGGGAAGAGTACCCCAACCCAACAGTGGTAATGCACGGGGAAGAAAACATGCCTCATCTGGAAGCCACCAAACCTCTGGATAATTCTTCTTCAACTTGCCGGGTCAGCCTTTACACACGTGGACTCGCAGAGTGTCTGCAGACGCTGGAACGATCCGACCCGACCAGCGGACGTGACGAACAAACTCTAAAACATCTTCTCTGTAACCTGCTACAGGGACGAATTCTAGAGCATTTGCGACAGCGACTAATTGAGCATTTCGAGTTGGATCAGAACGATTCAGGAGAACTGGTTTCTTTGCTACTGATTGATGTTTTCAAAGAAGAAATTTTTGGCACCTTCCGACGTCGGATCGAGGAACAGCCTGAATTGCTGACACAGATTGCTCAGGAAATTGTCGCCACAGAGATACAAAGTGGTCAAGAGTTACCAGAACAGACCAAGCAACTCTACGAACGAATTCTTCAAAAGCATCTGAACTACTCTGACCTTGGCGCAATCCTGCATATTTTGCAGGCAGATGGACGCCTGGAAAATCTGATTTTGAAATCTATGCTACACAAGAATGGGATGCACTCCACCAAAGACTTCCTGCCTAGGGAAGTCTAATTTCTCGACGCTCCCCTGCCAGAGTTGATAAAAGAGATTGTCGAACCGCCGTTCGCCACAGGAAGTAGGCGGACAGCGATAGTAAAAACATGGAAATGCAGCCTACAACCAACCCGGAAAGCATCAAAGTCACACCTCCCGAAAATTCAAAGCTTGGTGATTTGCGATGGCGCTTGGACAGAATTAGATCTTCCATCCCAAATAGATCTAATTTATTGAATCAGCCCTCTGGTCACAGTGTACCATTCCTCCCTTCGAAGAAACCGAACAGCTTTCTGTTCTCAGCTGTAAATCACCTAATTTTCGACCGCAGCACATTTTAGCAACAAGCCCATGCCCCTTCGCATAACTAACAGTCTGAGTAGACAAAAAGAAGACTTTGAAACCGTGCTGCCGGGTCACGTCGGTCTATACGTCTGTGGTCCCACAGTTTATGGTGATCCTCACCTAGGCCATGCCAAGACCTATGTCAGTTTCGATGTGATCGTACGCTACCTCCGGTTCTGTGGCTACACGGTGACCTACGTCCAAAATATCACGGATGTAGGTCATCTTGTTGGAGATGAAGACGATGGTGCCGACAAAGTGCAGCAAAAAGCCCGAGAAATCAACCGCCAGCCGATGGCGATTGTAGAGCACTACACCTGTCGGCACTTTGCGATGATGGACCAGTTACAGGTTCAGAGACCTGATATCTCGCCACGGGCAACGGGACATATTCCGGAGCAGCTACAGTTGATTGAAACACTACTCTCTCAGGGGAAAGCCTACGAACGGGACGGGTCGATCTACTTTGACGTTTCTCAGGATTCCGGATACGGCATTCTCTCCGGTCGTAAGGGAGAAGATATGCTGAGTGGTACTCGGGTAGCTGTGCGTAGTGAAAAAAAAGATCCTCGGGACTTTGCACTCTGGAAGCATGCAGAACCCAGCCATCTGATGCGCTGGCGAGACTGTCTGGGTCAAGAAGGATTTCCTGGATGGCATACGGAATGTGTTGCCATGAGCATGCGCTATTTGGGCAATGCTTTTGACATTCATGGTGGAGGCATGGATCTCAAGTTCCCCCATCATGAATGTGAGCTAGCCCAGGCAAGAGCGCTTGGCCATGACTACGCACGCTACTGGCTACATGCCAACCTTCTGACGATCAACGGCCAGAAAATGGCCAAGTCCCTAGGAAATTTTATCACACTGGAAGACGCGTTTAAGACACACGATCCATTGGTACTCCGCTACTTCATTGTTGCAGGACACTATGGCTCTGTGCTGGACTTCAGTGATTCTGCTCTGCAAGGCGCAGAGACTTCCCTGCAGCGCCTGCAACAAACCGTTAGGACCCTACAGCGCAAGATTCCCACAGGATTTTCTGCTCCTGGCCAGTATCTTCAGCATTACCGCGAGCGATTCTGCGAGGCAATGGATGATGACTTCTCCACACCACAAGCTCTTGCCGTACTCTTCGAAATAATCCATGAAGTCCACCACCTGCTTCAACAAGACAACACTGCGACAGAAGTATTCGCTGATGCGCTGAACCTGCTCCAACAATTAGCTGGTGATGTCTTAGGACTACTCCCAGAGACAGAGTTAACCACTAACAATCCAGAATTGCTTGAGCAGACCATTAATCTGCTCATGGAACTACGTCGTGACTTCCGTCAGCAGAAAGACTTTGTTCGAGCAGACCTGATTCGCCAACGACTACAAGAGCTGGGAATTGAGATACAGGACAGCAAGGACGGCACTGCCTGGGAAATTTCCTAAATTTTTAAATAAAGCTGCATGAGTTCCTGGACCCCTTCACACAAAAACATTTATCTTCGCTTGTGGCGTCTGATCTCTCCCTTCAAGGGATGGGTCCTATTCAGCATCCTCTGCATGGGCGGCTATAACATTTTCTCCGCAGCGCCTGCATACTATGCTAAGGACATCGTCGATGCGCTGGCCTACGGTAACAAACCTGAGCTTAGTCAATTTTTTCTGGTAGGCTTTGGTCTGATTCTGATTTTTTTCTTCAAAGGCGCCTTCCACTTTGGAAACAACTATGGGTTGGGTCACTTAATCCAAAAGTTGTTGGCCAGGCTGCGTCAGGATCTCTTCGATCACCTGCTCACACTCAGTTTTTCCTTCTATTCTCGCTCCAAGACCGGCGACTTGATGTCGCGCTTCACCAATGATCTCAACACCTTCCAGAATACGTTACATATTGGAGTGACCGGGCCTTTTCGTGATTTCCCGCAAATATTTTTACTGCTAGGCCTGATGCTCTACCGTAGCTGGGAATTGTCACTCACCACACTGGTCATCATTCCAATCGCACTCTACTTCATTCAAATCTTTGGCAAGCGCAACAGCGAAGCTGTTAATGATCGGCAACTGAGTTTTAGTGACCTGAGTACTCTGCTGATGGAGACAATCTCAGGAATTCGTATCGTCAAAGCTTTCGGGATGGAAAAATAT
>DPLM01000165.1:7658-11206 GCA_003541985.1 Deltaproteobacteria bacterium
TTCCACGCCCGTCATCGAAGTGATCGGAGCCGCTGCTGGAGCAACTATCGTTGCGCACGGTGGTTACCTAATCATTCATGGACAGATCACGGCAGGTGACTTCACTTCATTCATTCTCAGTTTCTTCATGCTCAATGATCCGATCAAAAAATTAAATGGTTTCAATTTGCGACTCCAAGAGGGCGCTGCTTCAATTAGGCGCATTTTTGAAATTATGGACACTGAAGCAGAGATTGTCTCTCCTCCCAACGCTGTCAAGTTGCAGCGCTTTGAAAAAGGCATCGATCTGAAAATCGACCGTTTCCAGTATCCACTGGCCGAAGAACCAATTCTGCAAAACATTGATTTGCACGTTGACCGTGGAGAAGTCGTTGCCCTAGTTGGCAGCAGTGGTTCTGGCAAAACCACGATGGTTAACCTATTGCCACGTTTCCACGACATTGACAAAGGCGCCATTCGTATCGATGACTATGATCTGCGCGAACTGGACTTGCACAGTCTACGGTCCCAAATCGCGGTAGTGACCCAGGAAACGATTCTATTTAACGACAGCATTGCTAACAACATCACATATGGTCACCCTGAGTGCTCCCAGGAGCGAATGATCGATGCAGCTATGGCTGCTAACGCTCACCAGTTCATCCTCCAACAACCTAGAGGCTATGACACCCTAATCGGAGAAAAGGGTGCCAAGCTGTCCGGAGGACAGCGTCAACGCCTCTCGATTGCCCGTGCTTTGGTCAAGGATGCTCCTATTCTGATTCTTGATGAGGCTACTTCGGCTTTGGATTCTGAATCAGAAATTGAGGTTCAGCAGGCTATCGAACGCTTGATGCAGAACCGCACTACAATCGTGATTGCTCATCGACTCTCAACTATTCGCCATGCCCACCGCATTTGTGTGATGGAGAAAGGCCAGATCATTGAAATGGGCTCTCATGATGAATTGCTTGCTTTAGGTGGACGCTACGAACAACTCCATCAAATGCAGTTTCGGGCTCATTTTGCCGACTACGCTGGTGCCGCCAAAATTGCTACTTCCTGATTCCCAAACGCTGAATTCGAAAAAAAACAGACTGAATTCTTAGGAGATGTTTCACGTGAAACATTTCGCCAATTATTCTTCATTTGGACTAGTGTTCCACCTGAAACATTTGGCTGCTGGATCAACATTTCCCGCAATTCGCAAAAGACTAATGCGAATTTTTCTTGAAAAGAGTACCAAACCAGTGCTAATTTGAAAAAAATCAATTTTTGGATAATTAATGTTGCGACTCTCGAAAAAAGCCGACTACGCCATCATCCTTCTTAGTCACTTGGGAGAGGCTTCTGGTCCCGTTAGCGCTCAGGAAATGGCGTCTAATTACCATCTACCACAACCAATGATTGCCAACATATTGAAACAGTTGGCAGCGTCAAAACTGGTTGAAAGCACGCGTGGAGTACAAGGCGGCTACCTGCTACATTGCGAAACAAACCAAATTTCCCTTGCCGAAATTGTCAGGGTTATTGACGGTCCCTTCAACTTTGTCGAGTGTGCCCATGGGGCTTCGGAATGCTGCGTATCAGCCACCTGTCCCACAAGGGTTCCCTTACAAGCTCTGCACAAACGCTTGTATGAATTCATGGATTCGGTTACGCTAGAGAGTTTAATGCAACACCGTGGACTACAACCTGTCTGAAGTGAAAAGGACTAATGAAACTACCTATTTATCTTGATTATAATGCTACAACGCCAACAGATCCACGTGTGGTAGAAACCATGATGCCATACTTCACCCAAACATATGGCAATGCGGCGAGCCGGAATCATCAGTTTGGTTGGGAAGCTGAAAAAGCTGTGGAAAAAGCACGTGATCTGTTAGGCGATACCATCGGGGGGAGCGGACGAGAAATCGTTCTTACCAGTGGCGCAACAGAGTCAAACAATTTGGCCATTCTCGGCGCGGCAGATTTTTACAAGGACAAAGGTCGACACATCATCACCAGTCCTATAGAACACAAGGCTGTGATTGATCCCTGCCAAGCACTAGAGCAACGTGGCTATGAAGTGACTTTTCTCGATGTCGACGCCGATGGCTGCATATCTCTGGAGCAACTGGAAAAGTCGATCCGCTCCGACACGGTTCTAGTATCTCTCATGGCTGGCAACAATGAGATCGGCACTCTCAGTCCACTAGAAGAAATTGGCAAGATCACCCGAAAAAGCGGTGTGCTCTTCCATACAGATGCTACTCAGGCTGTTGGGAAGGTTCCAGTAGATGTAGAGCGAATGAACATTGACCTGCTCTCTTGTACTGCTCACAAAATGTACGGACCAAAAGGGATGGGTGCACTGTATGTGCGCCGCAAGAGGCCGAGAGTGCGCTTGTCTCCAATCATGTTTGGTGGCGGACACGAGCGCGGAATGCGCTCTGGAACTTTAAACGTACCCGGTATTGTTGGCTTTGCCAAGGCACTTGAACTCTGCCGAGACGAAATGGAATCCGAAGCAGAACGACAAATTGCCCTGCGCGAGCGCTTGCACAAACGATTGCGAGCCGCACTAGACCACATCAAACTCAACGGCCATCCGACGCAGAGGCTGCCCAACAATCTCAACGTCAGCTTTGGCTACGTTGAGGGTGAGAGCCTCATCATGGGAACCGGTGACATCGCTGTCTCTTCAGGCTCAGCCTGCACCTCTGCAAGCCTAGAACCTTCCTATGTGCTCAGAGCGCTTGGAGTGGGGGATGACCTGGCACACTCTTCCATTCGCTTTGGGATAGGTCGCTTTACCACCGAAGAAGAGATCGACTACACAGCAGATAAGATGATTTTTGCCGTCAAGCGCCTGCGCGAAATGTCTCCGCTTTATGAAATGGCCCAAGAAGGCATAGATTTATCGACTGTCGAATGGGCACACCACTGAAAAAAATCAGACCATTTCTTGAATTCCAGGAATTGGTTTTCCTGTCTAACAATTAATAGAGATTCAAAATGGCTTACAGCGAAAAAGTAATTGATCACTACAATGATCCACGCAACGTTGGCAGTTTCGCGAAAAGTGACGACCAGGTTGGTACCGGGTTAGTCGGAGCACCTGAGTGCGGGGATGTGATGAAATTGCAAATCAAGGTAGAAGATGAAAAGATTGTTGATGCGAAATTTAAGACCTTTGGTTGTGGCTCTGCAATTGCCAGTTCCAGTCTAGCCACTGAATGGGTCAAAGGTAAGACATTGGACGAAGCACTAGCTATACAGAACACGGAGATCGTGAAAGAACTTTCCCTACCTCCCGTCAAAATCCACTGTTCCGTGTTGGCTGAAGATGCGATCAAGGCTGCGATCCAGGACTATCGCAAACGGCAAGACACCTCCATAGAATCTCCTGCCGCCTGACTATATTTCGAAGGAGACTTCCCTTGTGGGTCTCCTCATCCGCACCCGATCTCTTCGCTGATTTTCTCAATGCTTTTTTGTTCCCACTGCCAAACATCTTTGTGGAGCGCTCTCTGGTGTAATGTTTGTCAGCATCTGCAGTCCAACGGTTTAAAGGCTGACTATTT
>DPLM01000269.1 GCA_003541985.1 Deltaproteobacteria bacterium
AAAGTCATTCCCAAACGTGGAATTTTTCTCAGAATGGTGAGCCTCTGTGAAAAAAATGGCAAAGCCGGGATAGTCCCCCGATTGACAAGTTTGTTCAATCAACTTGAGGAAGACTACCAATTGCAGTACTTAGAACCATTTACCAAAGAAGAGATTTCGCTAGGTGGGAAACCACCATCTGAACCTGAGAAGGCCCGACGAAAAAAGCGAAAAAGACGTAAAGCTAAACCGGTTGAATGAGACGAGGTTCTAGCTCACAGGTTACTGAAAACCTTGATTCTCTTGTAGATATTGTTTCCAACAGCGTTGGGATTCTGATCATCCTGGCAGTTTTTATGGCGCTATTGAGTGTTGTTGAGAGCCCTCTGGAAGAGTTTGTCCCAGATGAAGAAACGAATGACTTGTTAACGACAGAAAAAGTGCGAATACCGTGGTCACATTCCTCACAGAAAAGTAGTCTGCTTTTTGTATTGCAGGATAATCAGCTACTCTATCTGGATCGTGTGGCAGCCTATCGTTCGTTCCAAAGCGAGCTGGACAACAAACTGGAAATGCCTCTCAAAGCAGACCTAGAAGGCTACCGTGTTGAGTTAACTGCTCAATCAAGTCAGAATCATTGTCTTCAATTCTTCCCAGAATCAGGTGCTGGACAGTGGTGGGGTGAAGTTAATCGTGCCGATGGCTGGTTTACAAAACTGCTTGCTGAGAAGTCTCCGAGCGAGGTGTATCTGTTTTTCTGGGCCGACGGAGATAGTTTTGAACTGATGCGAGAAATTCGAGAGTGGACCTGGGATCGGCGTTATGAGGTAGGATGGAAACCAATTACAGAACGCTCGGGCTTGCGTTTCTGCACAGGTCTGGGACGGTCGTTAAGTTTCCGTCCACAATAAGGCTGGTGAATATTGTTACACGATCAAATTGAGAATAAGGAGAACCTTTGTTGTCCGAAGCGTCTGAATCGGTAGCAGAAAAATTAAGTGGACATGCTCTTGTGGTTCAAGAGTCCGTAGACGAGTACACTCAGTTAGTGGAGGATCTGACTCAACAGATCCGCGACTATGTACGTCGGCGAGGCACTGAACTGGAGCAAAACCTCCTTGAAAAAGCCTTCGATGACATTGAAGCCTACCACGCCAACCAGATTCGCAGATCAGGACAACCGGTCATTGTTCATCCTCTTCGAGTAGCCTTATCCATATGTAACATGGGCCTTGATGCTCCCACTGTTGTGGCTTCCCTCCTTCATGATGCTATCGAAGACACTTCTATCACCTGGGACTACCTTTCCACAAATTATGGGGAATGGTACGCAGATATTGTGGATGGACTAACGAAGATTAAGTATACCACGGATTCTGGAAAAAAAGGAGCAGACCTCGAAGCGACCTATCAGAAAATGCTTGCTGCAATGGTCCGGGATATCCGTTCCTTGTTCATCAAGCTCTTTGACCGCCTTGATAACATGAAGGATATGGATGCGATGCCTCGGCACAAGCAGCGCAGCATTAGTCGAGAGACCTTGAATGTCTATGTGCCTATGGCTCGTCGTTTTGGCCTTGAAGAAATCAGCCAGGAGCACACGGAACTCTGTTTCCGATACCTTTACCCTAAAAGATATGAGAGGACTCTTGCACATCTGAAGCGACTAAGAGAACAGCAAGGACCTTCAATCCAAGCTATGCATCGTCAAATTGAGGAAGTTCTGCAGCAATGTGGTTTAGAAAATACAAAGATAGAAGAAATCTGGAAACATCCGGCTTCTTACATCCACAGTTCTGAAGATGCAGAAACTGTTTTGGAAGGCTACCGTTTGGTTGTTCAGGAGCCATTGGAAAGTTATCAAGTCCTGGGGGCTCTGCATACTCAGCGTAGCGCCGTTCCACTGAAAATTAGGGATTTCATTAGTAATCCTCTTTGGAACGGTCATCAAGGGCTGCATACCCAAGTGATTTTCGATGGTGAGCCTGTTTCCTTTGAAATTGTTTCAAAGCAGATGAGCCAACTAAATGAATACGGAATCATGGCGCACTGGAAGGGTTCGGTAAGTGAACTCTCTAACTACTACCGAACTTGCCTGGAACAACTCGATCTTTTTAGTGGAAACAAGGAACTGCGGATGGCTGAAGTGATGGGCTATCTGCAGTCAGAGCAAATCCAGGTGTTCACTCCAAAAGGTGATATGTTAACCCTGCCTGCAGGAGCAACGGTTTTGGATTTTGCCTTTCAGATTCACACCGATTTAGGGACCCATTGTGTGGGTGCACTGGTGAATGCTCCACGTTCCCAAAATGCTGATCAGAGTAGCCGTAATTGGGTTTCACGTGACCGTAAACTAGATCATGGTGAATCAGTTCGAATACTGGCTCGGCCAGATCAAAATCCTGACCGAAACTGGTTGGAACAATCAATCACCGCGAGAAGCCACCTGAACATTCGCCGTAGCCTAAGACAGCAAAATTCTCGAAAAGCCCAGGAGGTAGGGCATAATTTTTTGGTGAGCGAGCTATTCCATTTTCAGCAGAATGTTGATCAATGGTTCCAACAAAAAAATGTTCAAGAAGCCTTGGTGAGGGAGCGTTTGACCAAGGAGCGTTTTTTAGAAGAATTGGGATTACAGCGAAGGGAATTGAAAACCTTCCTGAAGACCTATCAACTGCTACCAAATCAGGCTTTGCATGGCATTGCCCGCCTCAGAGCGTGGTTCCAAACAAAAGAAACGCCTGTTTTTAAGGTGGAAAATGAAAATGACAGCATTGTACATTTGAGCGCATGCTGTCATCCAATTCCAGGCGATCGCGCTCTGGGCATTCCGAATGATCAGAAAGAAATGGAGATTCACCGGGGCAACTGTACTAAAGTAGTTACCCGCAAAGGACTTCCTCCAGTTCAGATCAACTGGGCTTTACCAGAATCTCGTCTGAATGATTATAAACTGAATCTGCTGACCATCGATGATCGAGGTATTTTGTTTCAAATCACGAAAGTGATCAAAGATGCAGGGGTAGCAATTCTTGACTCGAGAAGTTTTCGGAAAAATGCTCAAGAAGCAGTGATTGAGCTAAGCCTGGAGCCCATATCTTGGCGGACCTTTCACAAAATTGTAGAGCGATTGCGTCCGATGAAGTTCGTCAAGCAGGTCTGGTGATGGAAACCGGTCACCCACTGGCTGGGTTAACGGGTGGAATTGCTTGTGGAAAGAGTACAGTTGCAGCGTATCTTCGTAAAAAAGGTTGTCCTGTCATTAATGCAGATAAGGTTGGCCATTTGGTCCTCAAGCCAGGCCAACCAGCGTATAACCAGATTTTGGAAATTTTTGGTGAAAGGATCCTGAATGAGAAGAAAGAGATCAATCGGCAGGCTCTTGGCAACATCATTTTTAATGATAGAAAAGCCCGAGAGCATCTAAACAAGATCTCTCACCCACCAATTGCCAAATTAATTGAAGAACGGCTGCTAGATTTCTCTAGATTTTTAGATTCTGGGAAATCGGTGTTTTTGGAAGCAGCTCTGCTAATAGAATCCCAGTGGAGAACACGTTGTGATAAAATCTGGGTAGTGACTGCTCCAAAAGATCAAATCCTTCAACGTCTGCAGCTCCGAAATGGCCTTACTGCTGAGCAAGCCCAAGCCAGAATTGATTCCCAACTGCGTCACGAAGAACGGTTACCTTATGCTGACGTAGTTCTTGAAAATCATGGTTTGCTCGCTGATTTGTTGAAACAAGTCGATCTAGCTTTAGCGCAACTCGAAGTCATGGAAAGCTGATGAAAACTTCACTACATCTGGTACTTGACTGTAGAAAACTACACATGCGGTTTTTTTGGCTCAGACACGGGTTGGGAATTATGGAACGTCTGACTCCTGCCAGACTTTCTTTCCTGACTCCTCAAATGATGCTTGAGCAGGAACTGCGTAAGGCACTGCATAGAGGAAGTAATCGCTTGATTATAATTGGAAGTCCAGAACTGTTGTCACAAACCTTTCATCTACTGATGAAGGAGTTTGAGAGTGGACAGCCTCCCTCTGAGATTGGATTTTGGCAGGTCACGAAGAAAGAAGCATATTTCTACATGTTACAGACATCTGAGACTTTCAGCCCCCTCTTACATACTTTTCGAAACGGGCATGCGGTTCCTGTCAACGTTATCAAAGCTCAATATGCAGATCAAAATGCACAACTCGAGACCTGGTATTTTTGGAACGAAATAATAGTTCAGGCAAGTGATCAACCGTCTAGCTCGATTGTCACCAT
>DPLM01000284.1:0-3781 GCA_003541985.1 Deltaproteobacteria bacterium
GCGTGGTGGAGGCAGTATTGTCAGTATGAGTTTCATTGGTTCCACTTTGGCAGTTCCCAACTACAACGTGATGGGGCCAGCCAAGGCAGCTCTTGAATCCTGTACGCGTTATCTCGCAAGGGAGTTAGGCCCCGAAAACATACGAATCAACTCTCTCTCTCCTGGTGCGATTCGCACTCTATCATCAGCAGGCATCAAGGACATCTCAGAGATGATCCGAGTTGCTGGGGAACACTCTGCCATGAAGCGAACCGCCACCCAAGCCGAAGTAGCAAACACTGCTGCGTTTTTGCTAAGTGATGCTGCCAGTGGGATCACGGGGCAACTGATCTATGTGGATTGTGGTTATTCGATCATGGCCAACTGAAGAAGCTTCATGGCAACTCAATTCGATTCTACACAAAAGCTTGGGAAACCCTCGGCTACCAGACATCCTCAGACCGAGCAGTTACTGGATCTCCCACTGGAGACTAGACTGATCTTGGGAGAATGCAGGATGAACATCAGTGAAGTGCTGCGCTTGGGGCAAGGCTCCGTCATTGAACTAGACTCCAAACCAAAAGAACCACTCGAAGTTTGGGTTAATGACCGTCAGATTGCTAGAGCGCAAACGGTCGTTGTCGAAGAAAAGGTTGGAGCCCGGATCGTACAGATTGAATCACCAGAAACTCGACTCAAATCCATGTCACGTGTTCATCATGATCCCCCCCGTTCCTGAATTTCTTACACGGCAACTTGACCTTGTGGATCTTTGGCATCGGGCCCCTTACAAAGTCTCAGAAAGCAGAGACTTCGAGAGCTCGCTGGACAGTCAACACTGGGCCAATTTCTTGCTTTGGCACGAAGAAGACCTTGCCAGAGATCCTGACGCAACAGACTTTATCATTGCCCAAGTGAAACGAAACATCGACAAGCTCAATCAGCAACGGAACGATTTGATTGAACAGTTGGACGAGTACCTATTGAGCCATCTGCAGACAATTGCCAGACCATCTCTCGATGCGCGCATCAACAGTGAAACCCCAGGCAGCATTATTGATCGGCTGTCTATCAGTGCACTAAAAATCTTCCACATGGAGGAACAGGCAAACCGCGCAGACGCTGCTGAGGACCATCGACAACGCTGTCAGGCAAAGCTATATGTGCTCAAGGAGCAGCGTTCTGATCTTGGCAATTCTCTTAGCCAACTTTGGGAGGATTTGTTACAAGGGCGAAAACAAATGAAAATCTATCGGCAGATGAAAATGTATAATGATGCTACTCTCAACCCTGTGCTGTATCGACGATCCAGAGGCTAGCAGGTCTTAGTTTTTGGAAATCTTTCGGTCATCTTTAATTCCAGCCTAATTTTCGCATATCCTTGTTTCTAATAACGATTTTTCAAAAATTTATTTTTCAATAGATAAATCAACAACTTACTCTAAATAAAAAAATAATTAGCGATATCCCTGACTTAGCCCTGCGAGGTAAGTTGGGACGTTGCTTTCTCTTGGAAGATTGGCTACCGTAATGGTCCGCTTTCATCTCATGGATGAGGACGGTGACCGTTCAGGGGCACCGGAGACGTCTCTCGTTACACGCTCCCCCGCATCCCTCATTTGCACGTTCCTGCATCGTCCCCTTTTCGTCCGCAGAGCACCATTGAGCTCACAACGCTGTTTCCAGGTAAGGCTATGAAGATTGATCGATTGTTCACTCAAGCTGCAAAAGACCCCTATGCTTCTCTGGAGTTTGAATCTCGCAGCTCGGCCATCCGCAACCCCGACGGATCGGTTGTCAGCGAATGGAAGGACGTACAGGTTCCTAAAACTTGGTCCCAAGTGGCTTCTGACATCATGGCCCAGAAGTACTTCCGAAAAGCTGGCATCCCAAAACATCGTCGTAAACGCTCGGAAGAAGGCATCCCAAGTTGGTTGCAGGCCTCAGTACCCGATCAAACCAAGCAGGCTAAGCTGTCAGCAGACGAAAAAATGGTTTCAGAGAATGATGCTCGTCAGGTATTTGATCGCTTGTCCGGATGTTGGACGTATTGGGGACACAAATATGGCTACTTCAATGACGAATCTTCGAGCCAGGCTTTCTATGACGAACTTCGCTACATGCTCGCCAATCAAATGGTGGCGCCCAACTCTCCGCAGTGGTTCAACACCGGCTTGAACTGGGCCTATGGAATCACAGGGCCTGCCCAGGGACATTATTATGTCGATGCAAAGTCTCAGGAGATCAAAAAATCTGAGGACGCCTACAGTCATCCCCAACCACATGCTTGCTTCATCCAATCCGTCAAGGACGATCTGGTCCAAGAGGGAGGTATTATGGATCTCTGGGTTAGAGAAGCTCGCTTGTTCAAATATGGCTCTGGAACGGGATCCAACTTCTCGGATCTTCGTGGTGGCAAAGAGCCCCTATCTGGCGGAGGCGTCTCTTCCGGTTTGATGTCATTCCTAAAAATCGGTGACACAGCCGCTGGCTCAATCAAATCTGGAGGAACTACACGCCGTGCAGCCAAAATGGTCTGTCTAGATGTTGACCATCCAGACATTGAACAGTTCATCAATTGGAAAGTGAAAGAAGAGCAGAAAGTTGCTGCTCTGGTTGCCGGTTCCAAGCAGATCAAATCGCTGATTAATGAACTTTTCCAGGCCTGCCACTCCTGGCCTGAAATTTCCGAACGCTTTGACCGTCGGAAAAACAAGCACTTGCGTAAGATCCTCCTACAAATCCGTGCCTCCAACATGCCACTGAACTATGTAGAGAGAATCATTCATCTTGCTAAACAGGGATATATTGGCGTCGATTTTGATGAGTACGATACCGATTGGAACTCAGAAGCTTACAGTACTGTGGCTGGACAGAATGCAAATAACTCTGTTCGCATCACCAACGATTTCATGACCGCTGTTGAGCAGGATCAAGACTGGTCGTTGTACTGGAGAACAGAACTGGTCAAGTCCCGTGAAGAAGAACGTGAACCCAATGCCTGCCAGACATTAAGAGCCAGTGAACTTTGGGAACAAATTGCTTATGCAGCTTGGGCTTCTGCCGACCCAGGCTTACAATTCGATTCAACCATCAACGAATGGCATACCTGCGCAATAGACGGTCCCATCCGAGCATCTAATCCCTGCAGCGAATACATGTTTCTGGATAATACTGCCTGTAATCTGGCATCTCTTAACCTCCTTCGTTTCCAAAATGAGAATGGAGAGCTGGACATTGAGCGCTTCCGGCACGCAGTTCGGCTCTGGACCGTTGTGCTGGAAATCAGCGTCCTTATGGCTCAATTCCCCAGTCGACGAATTGCAGAGTTGTCTTACGAGTTCCGGACTCTGGGTCTTGGCTACGCAAATCTAGGAACATTCCTGATGGTCAATGGAATTCCCTACGATTCAGAGAAGGCCCGAGCAATCTGTGGGGCAATCACCTGCATCATGCACATGAGCGCTTACGCAGCTTCTGCAGAAATGGCCTCTGAGCTAGGTCCGTTCCCAGGCTATGAAAGAAATAAAGATGGAATGTTGCGTGTTCTGAGAAATCATCGAAGGGCCGCTTATCGTGCCTCAGACCGTGAATACGAGGGGCTTACCATTAAGCCAGTGGCTATTGACAGTCAGCATTGCCCTCCTGAGTTGTTGCAAGCAGCGCAGGCCGATGCAGATCAAGCTGTAGAACTTGGTGAACAGTATGGATTCCGCAACGCTCAAGTAACAGTCATTGCTCCTACGGGAACCATTGGATTATTGATGGACTGTGACACTACTGGAATTGAGCCCGACTTCGC
>DPLM01000284.1:4115-7286 GCA_003541985.1 Deltaproteobacteria bacterium
TGGTCAAGTTCAAGAAACTTGCTGGTGGAGGATATTTCAAGATTATCAACCAGTCAATCCCACCTGCCCTCGTCAAATTGGGTTATAACGAGCAACAGGTTCAGGACATCGTTAATTATACCAAGGGCCGCGGTTCTCTAAGTGGCAGTCCCTGCATCAATCCTGAGGTTCTTCGCCAGAAGGGTTTTACCGAAGAGTTACTGCAAATCATCGAAGGGCAATTGCCCGCAGCCTTTGACATCCGATTTGTCTTTAACCGTTGGGTACTTGGTGATGATTTCTGCATAAAGACCTTGGGGATCAGTGAAGATCAATTGAATCACCCAGAATTTGGCATTCTTCAGCATCTAGGTTTTCGTGAATCAGAAATCGATGCCGCTAATGACTACGTCTGTGGCACGATGACTATTGAGGACGCACCTCATCTTAAACGCTCTGACTACGATGTATTTGATTGTGCCAACAAGTGTGGAAAGAAAGGGAAACGCTACCTATCCGCCGAATCCCATGTACGCATGATGGCCGTTGCGCAGCCTTTTATCTCAGGTTCCATTTCAAAAACCATCAATCTGCCTGGACAAGCCTCTGTTGAGGATATTAAGGAGGTCTATCATCACTCGTGGCAGCTTGGACTCAAGTGCAATGCTCTCTATCGAGACGGCTCAAAGCTAAGTCAACCACTGAATACCAGTGCCGTTGATGATACTGGCGAGTTTGATGAAGAACTGGATGAAGAGCTACTTCCTGCACAACCCCGCGAAGTGCGCATCGCTGAAAAAGTCATTCATCGCTACATTGCCAAACGTAGAAAACTGCCCGGTAGACGCAAAGGCTATACACAGAAAGCGACTATTGGAGGCCACAAGCTCTATCTGCGAACTGGAGAATATGAAGATGGGCAACTGGGTGAAGTCTTCCTAGATATGCATAAGGAAGGAGCTGCTTTTCGGAGCATGATGAACTGCTTTGCAATTGCGGTTTCCTTGGGATTACAGCATGGTGTGCCTCTGGAAGAATATGTTGAGGCCTTTGTCTTCACCCGCTTTGAGCCAAACGGCATGGTTCAAGGTAATGATGCGATCAAGGTCAGTACTTCAATCATTGATTATATCTTCCGCGAACTAGCCATCACTTATCTGGACCGAACGGACCTAGCACACATCGCTCCAGAAGACTTGCGTTCCAGTTCGCTGCACTCTTATGGCAAGCAAATCAGTCCACCAGAGTATCATGACGAGAAAGTTGTCTCTGAGCGAACATTGACTCTGGAAGAAAGTCAGGCCTACCTTGCTCAAACGACTGACGAAGAACCTGCTGTTGGAGATGTGAAGACTGTGCAAGGCAGCTACAACGGAAACGGTTTGGCAACAGAAAACAGTGACAGTGATCTCTCACATCACGGGATGCTCTCTCTGCTAGGTGACTGGAACATGGAAGGGCGTAGCCGCAATGAGCTGATTCGTGAAGCCCGTACAAAGGGCTACGAAGGAGAGAACTGTGGAAATTGTGGCCAATTCACCATGGTCCGGAATGGAGCTTGTTTAAAGTGCGTTTCCTGTGGTCATACCAGCGGCTGCTCCTAAGTCTCCTCACTCTTAAAAGGCATCTCGGTTGCCAAAACGGGATGCCCTGCCCCTTCCCAAGTTCATCAATTTCCTCTGTTTTCAATTACACATCACTAAATCATTCCTAATTACTTAAAAAGCAATTATTCTTGTAGTTTAATAACAAGTCCATTATTGTACTTGCGAATCAATGCTTATCTCAAGGGCAAAGTATTTCCACCATTTTTCAGGTCTTGTCACATCTTTTTCGATGGGGAATCGATGTTTTCAGCTCGGCAAGTACTGAAGCGCAATTTTGATTGAGAACATAGTCACAATCGAAGCCTGGCAAAAGGCATTGGAGCAGCTACCAAATGGAATGTGGAGAGTAATCTTGCCATTATCCCAATCGACTAAGGCATTGGAGCAGTTACAATCGAACGCTATTGGGAATGTGTCCAAACGAATCCGACAGTATCAGCAACCAGGATCAGGAATCGTATCAAATCAGGGTAACTTCTGGCAGGATAAGTAATGAATAGTCATGTGTCAGAGGCCCTAGATGCCTCCAAAATTAAAGAAGAGTTGCGTGCTACTCTTGCGAAGAACATTATCTCGGCACGCAAGGCAAAAGCAAAGGTTCTCGGACGCACCTACACCCAAGAGCAGTTGGCAGAAGATTCAGGGCACTCCACCACTGCCATCGCACAAATCGAGAGAGGAGAAGTTGATCCAAGACTTTCTACGATCGCAGGAATTGCCTTAGCTCTCAACGTCAACCCCGTGTTTTTGCTATTTGGACGTAGTGAAATTGAGCTGCTTTATCAGATGATCCGTGAACTAGATGAAGATTCACTGAGTGATCTGTCAGCGCGCCTTTTCAGCGACAATCTAAGTGAAATCGAAAAGCTCGCTAATTCCAGTCTGCCAAAGCACCGTGTACAAGCCTCTCAAGTGAGTGCAGCAACGATGGCTCTACAACTAAACAAACAGCTTGCCCAGAATGCGATTGAAGCTGCAGAAGCTAGCCAACAACTTGCAGAATCAGCATTTGGCATGATGGATGAGTCAATGAAACTGGGAGTGAGTACCAGTGTGGGAATCGGTGCAGCGATGGCTGGTATTATGGGGGCAACTGTTGGGGCCTTCATGGGAATGTCAGAAAAAGGAGTTTCTGATCTGCTGCGGGATAGTCGAATTTCTCCTCAACCTCCATCTGAAAAAAACTCTGCAAAATAAAGTAAAGATTGCACTGTAGTTGAACGCTCGTGAGGAAGCAGCCACAAGCCTCCCGCCTCTGCTACTTCTACCTCCTGCCGCTCCCAATTCCGCAAATTTTCTACTACAAAAGGGATTCGTTTCCCTTCCGGCGTAATCAAAATCATTTCATCACCCCGAGCAAAACCACGCCGACTAGCAACTGCCATATATTCCCGGCTCGCTACTTCCAAAATATATCCAACCACTTCTCCATCCAAATAACGCAAGTTGGGATTTTTCAGTTTTTCAATCGGGCGTTCAGTTCGGTTTGCTCTGAAAAATCCCTGCGTTGTTTGCCTTGGCCAACTAGATCTGATTTGTTTGCCATCTAAGTCCTGGCCTTCCCTGACCACTTGTTGTAGCTGGG
>DPLM01000284.1:7670-15994 GCA_003541985.1 Deltaproteobacteria bacterium
GCTCGAAGATCTTCAATCCGATCCAATAAGAAAAGATCACGATGGTGGAACATTAGGGTTCCATGCTGGTGCTCCAAAACTGGAAATTCGTGATGGTGCTGATCTGTCGAGGTCACTGTGGCCATTGTCATCTCAGTTGGAGAGCCAAGGACTGGAGAAAGTAGTTTTCTGCGACTGTAAAACAATAGAATGCGCCCCACAACTAATAGCTCACATGCGACGGATAATTCTCTACAGTACTCGCTTAGCATTGGGAGGGGTAACTCTGTCGAAAGAACAATTCGTTCTAATGCTGATCCCACATATGCCGTCCAGCGCTGTAGGCTAGGAAGATTATGGTGGCCTGTCTCAGCAATCCAGTGGATCTTAGGCTTGGCAGGATGTTGCCTTAACCACTCCAAGGCACCGACATCTTGAACACGGATTGCGTCAAATAAACTCAAGGGGATCTGCTCCAGAGCCTCCTGCAACATTTGTCGGAAGTCGTTTTCTGTTGCCAGTAGATCCCACTGCAGATAGACACTCAGGCCTCTTTTACAGGCCTGTTCAGCAAGTTCTAGCAACGGTTCTGTTTCCAATTTTCCAAGACGACTCAATCGCTTGTGTGCGAGAATCACCTCTGAAACAGAATCGGGTGAAAGTTGTTCTAATTGCTCTGCAGAATCAATTTGGGTGAGAGTTTGGATCATGACTGACTGAGCCATTGCTGGCATTCGGAGAGATTCATCATGGAGGAAGATTGATCTTTTACAATCTTGCGCTGATTGAGTAGAAGTACCCGGGTGGCTAACTCCAATCCAAGTTCCAGTTGATGGGTCACAAGCAACAAGGTTCCACCTTGGTTCTTAAAATCAATGAGATATTCCTGAAACCATCGAACTGAATTCTGATCCAATCCTGTATAGGGTTCATCCAACAATAAGAGCTTCGGTCGCTGCAACAGCAGCCGCGCAATTGCCGTCCGCTTGGTCATCCCACTGCTGAAGGTATTGACGGGGAGGTCGATGGCGTGGCTGAGTTGAACGTCTTGCAGGGCTTGGGGAATTCGGTGTGGTAGATCCTTTAATTCGTAGAGGACACCAAAGAGGTGGAGGTTCTCTCTTGGTGTAAGATCTCCGTAGAGGCGGCTTTCGTGAGCAATACTACCCATATCTCTTAGGTAGCGATGCTTATCTTCATCAATGGGCATTCCCTCATAAAGGATTTGCCCCCGCTGCGGCTTGAGTAGGGTCGCACAGAGCCGTAGCAACGTGGACTTACCAGCTCCGTTGTTGCCCAGCAGGAGAACGCATTCTCCCGCTTGAATATCTAGATTCAGCTTCTGGAGAATCGTACGATAACCAAAGCGCTTGCTCAGGTTACGCAGACCAAGAATAGCAGTCATGGTGAGATCATGGCCAGCAGAACAACAGGCAGAGAAGCACCAAACTCAGAACTGTTGCAGAAATTGGAGGTTGTTACCGTAGAAGTATCTGATATCGTGTATGCCATGTTTGAGCATCGCTGGACGCTCCACTCCCATACCGAAAGCAAAGCCACTCCAAACATCTGGATCGTAGCCGCCATTTTTTAAAACAACTGGATGAACCATGCCAGCCCCAGCAACCTCCAGCCAAGATGTGTACTTGCAAACCCGACAACCCTCTCCTGCGCAAAGAATGCAGTCCATATCAATCTCAATACTCGGTTCTGTAAATGGGAAGTAGCTACCACGAATCCGTGTCTTGCGCTCGCTACCATACATCTTGCGCGCAAACTCATTCATCACCCCGATCAGATCTGTCATCCGGGTTTTATGGCCCAATACCAGACCTTCAACCTGATAGAACTGATGTTCAGAGCGAGGGGTAATCTGCTCATATCGATAGCATTTACCCGGTAGAATCACGCGAATAGGTTCTGGTCCAAATTCCTTCATGGCTCGAATCTGACCCGGCGAGGTGTGGGTTCGTAGCACCACTTCCTTGTTGACCCAGAAGGTATCCCACATGTCTCTTGCAGGGTGATACTCGGGAATATTGAGCGCCTGAAAATTATAAGCATCTGTTTCCACATCTGGAGCTTCGTAAACCTGAAAACCCATCTCAGCAAAGATTTGATAGATTTTGCGCAGTGTCTGTGTGGTCAGATGCAGATGTCCAGTAGGGAATGGTCTTCCAGGAAGCGTAACATCAATTGAATCGGCAGCAATCTCCTGTTCCATTTTCTGCTGGCGCAACCGCTCCTGCAACGAATCGAAGGAATTCTGCAATTCAGCTTTCAAATCGTTAATAGCTTTACCCATCTGGGGTCGTTCTTCGGCAGCAACTGTTCCAAGTTGTTTGAGCAGCCCTGTCACCGCGCCCTTCTTGCCCAAATAATCACGGAACCAACCTGACAGAGATTCTGTGTTGCTCACTTGCTGGAGAGCGTCCAATGCCTGCTGTTTGAGAGTGCGAATTTGGTCTTGCATTCAGATTTTTCAGTGAGAATTCAAATCAATAATAAAAAGTGTTTACCTTGAAGGTAATCCCGCAATTGCGCAAGGAAGAAGTCAGGTAGGATTGTGCGTAGAATCAAATTCTATAGGTTCTGGACCAAAACGGTTTTTACTATTTTCTCCGGCTAGAAAGAAAAGCTCTACCATCGGCCAAAATTGGATAAGTGGCACACAGCCAAGTATCAGGAACCAACCAGAGTAGCCCCGATCATGACTACGTTTGATCGCAAGATTGATGTGTGCCAGCCAACAAATTAGTGTTAAAATACCCAATACCGGATATGTTACGGTAGAAGCAGCAATAAGTGAATGAATAGCAAACACTCCCAATTCTGCCAACCAGAAATCGCCAAGGGAGAGCCTCCCTTTAGAAGTGAACAATAACTGCTTGAAAAACGACCAATTGCCGTAACGATGCTGGAATTGATGTGGTTCAGCTTTTCGCTCGGCAGCGTACTCTGCGTCAACTTCCTGCTGGAATTGTTGGAGTTCTGACTCGCTCAGGCCATAGACTTCCCGTATAGCCTCCAGAGAATCCTTATTTTGGAGTTGTTCTTCTCGAACTTGTTCCCGTTCTTCAGCCTTGGCTCTTAAGCGACGCAGTTTTTCTTCGGTATCCATCATTGATTCAGAAAACAGATCGCAGAGAACTACTTGTGTAAATGAAAGTTTTTCGTCTCATTCAATTCTTAAAATTGTTCTTATCTGGAATTTTCTATCCAGCTTGTCTCGGAAGCTACCTACCAAAATATACTGCTATACTGAATCACAAAGACCGACAAACAATTTATCTTCCTCAATCCAGTAGATAGCACGCTGGTGAAAGCAGACAAGGTGCAGGCTTCATCAAAATTTAGTTCCACTGCCCGTCCTAGTTCGGCATGACCATCATTAGGAGAATCGCCTGTCAACTCTACACGCCAAGCATGACGCTGCTCCAAGACATCTTGTAGACACTGTTACTGAATCTGAATTTCTTCTTCAGACCAAACTTCACCTGTGGTAGGCCAAGCCGTGATGATCGCAAAAGCTTTGAGCCATTAGAGAACTGAAGCACTGGAATGGAATCAAGCCTGAAAGTACATCTCTCCGGCAGGTATGACATTCTCACACAACATTCATTAGATTCTGTCTGAGATTAAAATCTACTGTTCGCAGGCAAAGCGCTCCGTATCAACCTCTGACATTCCCAGGGATGGATAGCGAAAACCATGAATCTTCTGAGCCTGAAACAGTTCATCCAACTTTGATAAAATTTCGGCTGAGAGCGTTACAGAGGCCGCTCCAAGATCTTCTTCTAGGTGATCAATCTTGACTGTCCCTGGAATCGGCAGCACGTTCTCATCTTGGGCAAGCAGCCACGCAATTGCGATCTGTGCAAGAGAACAACCTACTTCAGTACAGACTTGACTGAGCCTTTTGATGAGTTCGCGATTCTGAGAAATATTTGGCTCCTGAAAGCGTGGCATCGTCAGACGCATGTCACCTTCTGCAAACTTGCTAAGACCCAGTTCGGGAGCACAAAGGAAACCTCTGCCCAGCGGAGAGAAGGCAACCAACGTCACTCCGAGTTCATGGCAGGCTGCGCTTAAGCCAATTTCAGGGTTACGGGTCCAGAGTGAATATTCATTTTGGACGGCAGTGATCGGGTACACTGCATGAGCTTTGCGCAAGGTCGCTGCAGAAACCTCTGACAGACCAATTCCACCAATTTTGCCTTCCTGAACCATTTCGGCCAGTGCCCCCACACTCTCTTCGATAGCCACATTATTTTTGTCCCAACGATGGAGGTAGTAGACATCAATGAAATCCGTATTGAGTCTTCTCAAAGAATCTTCCAAGGTCGCCTTCAGGGTAACAGCCCGACCGTCAATTACACGTTTACCATCGATTCCCTGCATTCCACACTTACTGGCCAAGTGAATCTCACTGCGGTAGGGCTGCATCCACTCACCCACCAGTTCCTCATTGCGACCGTAACCATAGAGAGCCGCAGTATCATAGTGTCGCACTCCCAGGTCGTAAGCTCGCTGCAATAGCGCGAATGAGTCCTCCTTACTGGGATAACCTCCGTAACCGTGGCTTAGGTTCATACAACCCAGACCAATTTCTGGGACTTCCGTGTTTCCAATTTTTCGTAGTTTCATGAGAAAGTTGGCTGCGTATTGAGTTGTTGTTCAAGTTCGTGCATCACCTGATAAGCAGGCAGTACATTTGCCACACTGGCTCTTGGTTCTCGTCCTTCTCGAACCGATGAGATGAATTCTCGGTCCTGTAGTTCGATACCGTTCATCGAGACATCCACTTGAGAGACATCAATCGCTTCCTCCTTACCGTTCACCAAGTCATCGTAACGAGCGATGTACGTTCCATTGTTACAGATGTAGCGGAAGAAGGTTCCTAGTGGACCATTATTGTTGAAGCTAAGGGAGAGCGTACAAACAGACCCGGACTGTGAAAGAAGTTGAATCGACATGTCCATGGCGATGCCTAATTCTGGATGCATCGGTCCCTGTATCGCATTGGCCCTGACCACTCGCTCTCCGGTTTGGTATTGGAAGAGATCAATTGTATGGGCCGCGTGGTGCCAAAGCAGGTGATCTGTCCAAGTTCTTGGTTCTCCAGCCGCGTTGATATTTTTGCGTCGAAAAAAATAAGTCTGCGCATCCAGTTGCTGGATCTTCAACTCACCAGCCTGAATTTTTTTATAGACCCACTGATGAGAGGGATTGAAGCGGCGGGTATGGCCCACCATGCAGACCAGACCTGTTTCTTGTTGCAGATCCACAACATCTTGAGCATCTGACCACTTATCGGCCAAAGGAATCTCGACTTCAACGTGAACACCGGCCCTCAGACACTGCATCGCCTGAGCTGCATGGATTGGAGTTGGGGTGGCTAGGATGGCGGCTTCAACTCCTGGGTGCGCAAGTGCCTGACCCAGATCTGTCATCGCATGAGGAATCCCATACTGTACTGCAACAGCTTGAGTCAGTTCCAAAGGTTGTCCTACCAGCACAACTACCTCGACTCCCTCGATGTTTTTGAGACCATCCAGGTGTTTTTTGCCAAAAGCACCAGGACCAGCCAAAATGATTTTCATCTATTTTCTCCGAACAATTTTTCAGCCAATTGTCATTTAACTGAAGAAATAGTTTATCATCTACTGTTCTCCAAGATCAAATGCCCAACTGCCGTATTGGATGCCGGCACGTGGTAGAATCGGTGACGAACCTTAGGTTTGGCTTCACCAGCCACATCACTCATGGCTCCTCGGGCGATCAACCACATCACGAGTTCAATACCCTCGCTACCAGCTTCTCGAACATACTCAATGTGTGGAATTACGGCAGCAGCCTCCGGATCATTTATCAACTTGTCCAAAAATTGGCTGTCCCATTGTCTGTTGATCAGTCCAGCACGCGGCCCCTGTAACTGATGGGTCATGCCACCGGTGCCCCAAATCTGGACATTTAGGTCTTCATCGTATTCATCCAAAGCTCGGCGAATCGCTTGCCCTAACTGAAAACAACGTTGACCCCTTGGCACCGGATACTGAACCACGTTGACTGCAAAAGGAATCACTGGGCAGGGCCAAGTTTTGGGTTGTCCACACATCAGTGAAAGAGGAACCGTCAACCCATGATCTACATCCATCTCATTGACGATTGTTAGGTCAAAATCCTGCAAAATCAAAGATTGAGCGATGTGTGATGCTAACTCCGGATGCCCTTGGACTATCGGTACAGGCCGTGGCCCCCATCCTTCATCAGCAGGTTGAAATTCGGCAGCGGTACCAATCGCAAAAGTTGGAATCATTTGCAGACTGAAAGCTGTCGCATGATCATTATAGACGAGGATGATCACATCTGGCTTGGCTTCCTGCATCCACTGCTTGGAAAATTTATAACCGGCAAAGAGCGGTTGCCAATAAGGCTCCTCTGCCTTTCCCTGATCTAAGGCAGCACCAATTGCAGGAACATGAGACGTATAAACCGAGGCTGAAATATAGGCCATATCAGGACTCCTTGACTTGTTACGAATTCCCCTGTGGCTGACGATGAGGCTGGGCGTCACCATCTTCTCCTAGGTAGCGATTACCCTCTGGTGAACGGCCTCCCTTGATCATCATCTCACGATATTCTTCTTCTGACATTCCCGTCATACTACCTGCCATCTGCTGGAAGCTCTTACCATCAGTGGCGCCAATCTTAGCGAGGAAATAGATATTCCCACCCGTTCGAATACACCAATTGAGATCTCGGGCCAATACTGCCTGTTTTTGCTCCTCAGTCATTGGCCACTCGTCAAGATAGGCCCGTTCGTTAGCTTTGAAGCGTTCTCGGTTTTCTGCCTTCATCAATGACATACAGAATTGATTGAGGTGGTAGCCTTTGCGAGATTGTTCGGTATCGAAAATGGTTGTGCCTGGAATATCAAGATAAGGTTTATCGAGTGCCATCTTTTCTCCCTCAGTCAGCCCAGTAGAGGCGAATTGGATTATCAATCAGCAGTTTGTGCTGCAGTTCAGTTGTAGTCGCAATGTGGGGGATCACATCGACCAGATGGCCATCATCCGGCATATGAGATTTCATGTTGGGATGTGGCCAGTCAGTTCCCCACAAAACACGATCTGGAAAACTCTCTACAACTTTTTGTGCGAAGGGGATCACGTCGAAATAGTTAGGAGGTCCCTGTTGAGAGAGCCGCTCCGGACAACTGACCTTCGACCAGAAATTCGGATGCTCTTCCAACAATTTCAGAAACAGAACAAACTCTGGCCCATCAACTGGCTTGCTGACATCAGGCCTCCCCATGTGATCAACCACTACCGTAGTTGGCAGTGCAGTGAAAAAGTCAAACAGTTCAGGGAGTTCTACAGCCTCAAAGTAAATGACGATATGCCAACCCAATGGCTGAATCTTGGAGGCAATTTCACCCAGGGCATCAAAGGGCAGAGCATCCACCAATCGTTTGACAAAGTTGAAGCGGACTCCGCGAACTCCAGCGGTATGCAACTCTTGCAGTTCGCCGTCTGTGATCGTTCGCTTGACTGTCGCTACTCCACGAGCCATCCCACCAGAATGCCGCAGGGCATCTACCAGAGCTCGATTGTCAGCCCCATGACAGGTCGCCTGAACGATCACGTTTCTTGTAAATCCTAAGAAGTCCCGTAGGCTCCAAAGTTGATCCTTGGAGGCATCACAGGGGGTATACTTGCGCTCTGTCGCAAAGGAGAATTGGTCCCCTGGGCCAAAAACATGGCAATGGGCATCAACAGCTCCTGTGGGAGGCTGAAATTTTGGCTTGGAAGGATTCTGATGCCAGTGCAGCCAGTCTGCGTCCATAGTGAAAGCACTCATCGTCCCAACTCCCTCAAACGCGCATCCAAACGGGTATACACCTTGCGAGCGTTGCCTTCAAAGACCTTCTGCTGATCTTCCACAGAGAGATTCAAGGCATCAATGTAGCGCTTGGTATCGTCAAAAAACTGTCCAGTTTCTGGATCAATTCCACGGACAGCCCCCACCATCTCCGAGCCAAAAAGAATATTGTCGCTGTCAATCACCTGGAAGAGCAGATCAATCCCCGGCTGGTGGTAGACACAAGTATCAAAGAAGACATTCTTCATCACGTGTTCAGCAAGAAGCGGCCGTTTGAGCATATCAGCCAATCCACGATAACGCCCCCAATGATAGGGTACTGCTCCTCCGCCATGCGGAATGATGAAACGCAGATTTGGGAAGTCGTTGAACAGATCTCCCTGAATGAATTGCATGAAGGCTGTGGTGTCCGCGTTAATGTAGTGAGCACCAGTAGCGTGAAAGTTTTCGTTGCAGGAACC
>DPLM01000175.1:0-1302 GCA_003541985.1 Deltaproteobacteria bacterium
CAGATGTCTGAAGAAACACCGCCGGCCAATGGTGTGGCCCGGAAATCGTGCCCACTTTGGAGTAGCTCCAGAGTTTCAAGGGAATTTCTCAAGTCTGCTGGTAGCATCTCCACTTTGGGGGCGTTGGTTAAGAAGGTGTCAGTTGACTTTGTTTAGAGGTAAGGTTTTATCGTAAACTCTCTGCTTTTTTGCATTCCAAGCTACTACTCGGAGTAAGGAACTCTTGTCCCAATTTTTAAACTCTGCCTGAACGTTTTTGAAATTCCGGATGGCAAAAGGATCAGCAAAATGGTCTGTGATTTTCACTGGAGTAACTGCAGCATCAGCAGAAACTAGGAAGGTCTGTAGGAACCCGGTCTGACGCTTGCGATCACGGTTGCTCAGTTGAAAACGCACGCTGAGCTTTCCATTGCGGTTGTTGAGTTGTATTTTTTCTACAGCTACCGGACTTGGGCCAGCAAGTGTTGGTGGTCGAGTAGCTGGAGTTAAGGCCAGGGTTGTTGTCTTTTCAACAATCTTGGGAATGGCTGCCAATTGCTTTTGTAAACTGAGGATCTGCTTCTGCTGTTCAGTACCCTGTGCCTGCTGCTGCACTAGCTCTTCGGTGAGGGAAGTCAGATTATCTTGCAAAATAGCACGCTGGATTTCCAGCTGATGATGGCTTTCTTGCAGTGAGGCATAGCGGGAGAGTTCATCTGTCAGTTGAACGTCTAACTCAACCAGCTTGACCTGCTGATCATTGGTTTCTGACTGCAATTGCTCGATGCGAAATTGCTGAGCTTCGATGGTTTCCTGCTGTCGCTGGTTTTTCTGGAGTAGTTCTTCGGGATCAGGACCATTGCTGTAAATTGCTTGTCTCATCTCTAGAGTTCCGCGATCCACCACACGCTCACGCAGATCTTCAATCACGCCCCGCATTTTTTCGTTGCGCTCATTCTCTGCGGCGTAACGTTCCTCCCAGCCTCCAACGACCTGCAAATGCCAGATGCTTTGGTAGAGCAGAGCTGCCGCCAGTCCGATCAGCAATAGGACGGTCGAGGTGAGGATCAGCTTGAGTGTCTTTGCACGAATCTGCCAAGTTCGGTTGGTACCGACTATATAAATAGAGGTATCGGGTGCATTCACAAAATCTCCTTGCAGAAAGAGCGGACAACGCCAGGATTCATTCAGTCGAGAGCGATGGAGGCCAGCAGTTCCATCTGATCAAGCATTGCACCGGTTCCCTTGACCACTGCATCCAAAGGATCCTCAGCATAGAAGACGGGCAATCCTGTTCGTTCGCGAATTAGGACATCCATGCCA
>DPLM01000175.1:1609-4746 GCA_003541985.1 Deltaproteobacteria bacterium
ACCCTGTTCGTTCGCGGAGTAGGACATCCATGCCATGAAGCAGTGAACCTCCACCAGCTAGCACAATGCCTTTTTCGATGATGTCGGCCGCCAATTCTGGTGGTGTCTGCTCCAGCGCAACTCGAATTGCGTGGACGATGCTATCGTAGACTTCTTTGAGACAGAAGCGGATTTCTTCATCATTGACCAGCAGGATCTTTGGGTTGCCACCAACTTGATCCCGTCCCTTGACTTTCAACTGTAGTGGCTGGGGACGTGGGGCAGCAGAGCCAATGTTGAGCTTGAGCTCTTCTGCGGTTCGTTCGCCAGTCAGCAGATTATACTTCTGTTTCAGATACTGAACAATAGCCTCGTCCATCTTGTCGCCAGCCATGCGTAGCGAACTACTGTAAACAATTCCAGCCATCGAGAGAACGGCAACTTCGGTCGTACCACCACCAATGTCAACAACGAAGTTCCCGCTAGGCTCAGCAATTGGAAGTCCTGCGCCGATAGCTGCTGCCATTGGCTCCTCGATTAGGAATACTTCACGGGCTCCTGCAGAGAGAGCAGATTCACGCACAGCCCGTTTTTCGACTTGGGTGATGCCAGAAGGGACTGCGATAACAATGCGTGGTTTGAAGCGCAGGAGTCCTTGACGCTGCTGCACATGTTGGATGAAATGACGCAGCATCTGCTCGGCAACATCAAAGTCGGAGATTACCCCGTCTTTTAGCGGCCGGACCGCCATGATTGTGTCTGGCGTCTTGCCAACCATTTCCTTGGCTTCACGTCCAACAGCTAATACCTTGAGAGCCCCTCGTTGATCTCGCTTTACAGCGACTACCGAGGGTTCACGAATGACAATCCCATCTTCACGCAAAAAAACCAAGGTATTGGCAGTGCCAAGATCAATAGCCAGATCTTCTGCAAACCAATTTGAGAGCTTTTTCTGTCCAAACATTCGGTTCTCTTCGGGGGCAGAAGTGGCAGGGACAGGAAAGGTGGATAGGGAAGGTTAGCTGGATTTTTGTACGATTTTTTCCCGACGGACAATACGTCCTCGGCTCAGGTCATAGGCAGACAGTTCAATGGTAACCTCGTCCCCTGGCAAGACTCGGATCTTGTGCATCTTCATCTTGCCAGAGAGATGACCAATCACCACATGCTCATTTTCCAACTGCACACGAAAAATGCCGTTAGAGGAGTCCACCACGATGCCCTTCAGTTCCAATTTGTCGTCGCTCAAATGCCTCCGTTGTTAGGGGGAAATTTGTTTATCAGGGTAGTGAATGCCGCACCCGAGTGTAGATGAGCGGCAATTTCTGACAACAAAGCAAATTTTTAACTATAAAACAATAAGTTTACAGAGATTTTGTACTTCCTTCAAGCGTGCACTGCAAGATTCTCCGCACTTTAGGCAAAGTCGTTAGTCGAGGAAAGAATTTCAGATTGATGTAGGGTGCTTAATTTTTCAGGACGTTTCATGCTGTAGTGACCACATTTCTTGGTAGTAGCCAGGTTTTTGAAGTAATTCTTCATGGGTTCCCTGAGCTACAATCCGCCCCTCATCCAGAACCAGGATCCAATCTGTTTTTTCCACTGCTGTGACCCGATGGGATATAATCAGGAGACTCTTTGCTTGCCTGCGAGCAAAGATTTGCTGAAGTAGGTAGCGCTCAGTCTCGTAGTCCACCGCCGAGAGGACATTGTCCAGAATCAGTAGATCACAGGATGTGGCCATTGCGCGGGCCAGGCTAATTCGTTGTTTCTGGCCACCAGAGAGCAGGATGCCCTTCTCACCGACAATGGTCTGCTCCTGCAGCGGGAATTTATCGACTTCTTCACGGAGTGCGACTTGTTGGAGCAAGCTGGGGAAATGTTCCTGCCAGTCGTCAGGCCGATCCTCAATCGCAAACGCAATATTGTTCTCTAATGTATCGGAAAAGAGGAATGGCTCCTGAGTCACTGTCCTGATACTGTGACGTAGGTCTTGGTAGGTCAAGCGATTGATGTCAATGCCATTAAGACGAATTTGTCCATCTTCGACGACTAGATAGCGATTAATGCAGTTGATAAGAGTCGATTTGCCAGAACCTATCCGGCCTAAAACACCAAGTGTTTGACCAGGCTTCAGGTGGAAGTCGATGTCCTGTAAAACCCAGGGTCGATCCTCGGCATAGTGGAATCGGAGATTGCGTACAGCGAGTCCGTCCTGAAATAGATTCTTTTGCTGAGTTTCCGATAGAGACTGGCGACCTGCAAAAGGTTCTGGCTGCTGAAGCACAGACTGGACACTGGCGAGTCCAACCATTCCTTGCTGGAACATGGTGGTAACCCAACCCAGTCCCAGCAATGGCAATGTCAGCAGTGCGGTGTAGGCAATGAATGCGGTTAATTCACCAACTGTGAATTCCTCTTCCAGCACCATCATTCCCCCAAAGAGCAGAACCATCACTTTGAGGATATTGGCTAGGTTCAGCAGTGCGGGCATGATGAAAGAGCGAATCCAGGCGATGTTCAAGGAGCGCTCCGTCAGGTTTCGATTATCTTTGTCAAAGCGCTCCTGGCTCCAAGCTCCAAGATTATTGCTACGGATCACATCAATTCCATTCAAAGAAGCTACTGTGAAGCCAGAGAGATTCTGAAGATCTGTTTGCCGTGTTCGCATGTTGTTGACCAAAAAGCGCATACCAATCCGGACGATGGAAAAGACAATCAGGATTGGAATGACGCAGTAGAACGTCAGTCGTGGTGAAAGCTGAAACATCATCAGGGGAGTCAGTGAGAGCGCACTGGCTATATTAAAGACCTGCATGAAACCGAAGCCACAGATCATCCGAATGCCATGGATATCGTTGTTGACTCGAGAAATGATCGTACCGCTGGGATTTTTGTCGTAGTAGTCCCGTTGTAGTTGCATCAGCTTGGTGAACATGTCGTTTTTCACCTGGCACTCAATGGCGCGCCCGGGATTGAAGAAGAGTAGGCGTGACAGTGTGCGAATGAAAACCATGCTGACAGCAAGTGTGAGCATGATCCAGAGGTACTCATTGAGCAGATCGTATTGCCCGCTTAGATCGCTTGAAAGCAGATCGATACTGAGTTGAACATATTCTGGAATGCTGACTGCTAGCCAATTGGTGAGGAAAGTGGCA
>DPLM01000302.1:0-2316 GCA_003541985.1 Deltaproteobacteria bacterium
TGATCTCGTCGTGATTCCCAGTGATGAATTGTGAAAGCCCTGCCCGCAATACTGAGCAGCACGAATGAGAAGTTAGTCTCCTTCGATGGGTAGGATCTGGCACCATGGTAGTAGTGCCAGTAGGGCCTGTAGCGGGTGTGGGCATCCTTGTAAGAGTAAGCTCTGTAACTCACAAGCCTGTGGACTGAGTTGGGCTAGGAGCGTTTTGGGAGAGAACCTTTTAGGTGTTGCCAACCGACAGGTTATCGTGGCCCAGGTGGTTAAGGCAGTTGAAGATCCTGACGCAGGTAGAAGGGCTATTCTTCTGTAAGGACATGCAGAGTCTCTGCTGCTTCCAGCCAAATCCAGTGGAGTTCCAGTAGTAGTCGACAGCGCTCATACCGCTTGCCTTTGAGCGTTTCAATAACTATTTCAGGCTGGATGGGTTCGGTCTGTTGGTGTCAACGGAGGATTTGATTTACCTGGATCAGGCAGCAGGAGTGTTCCCCCAAACAGATGTTTAGGGTGCGGAAGTCCTGCCAGCGGTTAGAATGCCATGCGGGGAAACGCATCTTACCCGGGTGTTCGACCATAGATCTGTGTCCATTGGTGGAGGGACGTTAGATCCAGTGATTTCAAGGATTCCCAGCGGCAGCGCCACTGCCAGTTTCCTTCTATAGTACCTGGAATGTTGAAACGGCAGCTTGCGTCCAAGTTGAGCCAATCCTGCAATGGAGCGATCGCCCAGACTGCTGAAGAAGACCAGACTAGTCTTATCATGGCAAGACTGACAGTGGCTTCGTCCACGGGTTGCTGAAGGTAATCTTGGGCCTGTAGCTGTTGAGCAGCGCTCAATTCCTGCCACCATCCACGAGTGGTGTTGTTGTCGTGAGTGCCCGTATATGCGACTGTTCGAGGACTATAGTTGTGGGGTAGGAAGGGATGCTGGGGATCGTTGTAGAAAGCGAATTGCAGCACCTTCATCCCTAGAAAGCCACAGTCACGTCTCAAGGCATGCACCTCTGGGGTAATGAGACCCAAATCCTCTGCTACAATCGGTAACTCACCCAACTCAGTTTTCAGCGATTTGAATAACTCCAAACCTGGACCAGCTTCCCATTCGCCGACGACAGCCGTGGGTTCACTAGCAGGAATGGACCAGAAAGACTCAAATCCTCGGAAGTGATCAATCCGGACCCATTGCACCCAGCGCAGTAGCGCAGAGAGTCTTTGTTTCCAGAAGGAATAGTCTTCTGCTGCAAGAGCTTGCCAATCATAGAGAGGATTGCCCCATCGTTGGCCCGTCTCACTGAAATAGTCAGGAGGTACACCAGCTACATGAGAAGGTTGTCCGTCCTCTTCTAGTCGAAACCAGTGCCTATGAGCCCAGACATCAGCGCTGTCGTAGGCCAAAAAAATCGGGATATCTCCAAAGAACTCGACCTTTCGCTGAGTGGCATAATCTCGTAGACGCCTCCACTGGTGGTCAAAGATGAATTGTTGCCATTGTACTTCAGTGATTGTGGCTGCGTGTTCAGTTCGAAACTGAGTAAGTGCTTGGGGTTCTCTTTGTGTGAAGTGAGCGGGCCATTGATCCCAGGATGTCCCTCCACAATGTTCCTTGATTGCCATGAAGAGTGCGAAATCATCCAGCCAATTGACTTCCTGCAAACAGTACTCTGCAAAGGCGTTTTGATCTTCTTCAGAAGCTTTTCGCTGAAAGTTTTGGAAGGTTTGACGCAGTTGGGACTGTTTCCAGGAAGCAACTTGGGAGAAGTCAATTTGATCAATGGAGAAATCTGGCAGGAATTCTGGAGCCTCCCAATAGCCCTCTTCCTGTAGCAACTCCAGGCTAATCAGCAGTTGATTGCCGGCAAATGCAGAGGGAGACTGGTAGGGAGAGTAGCCAAAGGAGGTAGGTCCAAGTGGCAAAACCTGCCAGAGTGTTAGTTTAGTCGCTTCAAGCAGATCGATAAATCGATAAGCCATGGGACCCAGATCCCCGATTCCATGTGGACCGGGGAGGGCAGTTGGGTGGAGTAGAATCCCACCCCGCCGCTGTGTAAAAGCATCAGTCATTGTTGTGCAAGAAAACTAGGTTGCGAATATCTGGAGCGATGATTGGTTCTTCAACCTCGAAACTGTTGGTGTCCATCATCCGTATGATGCGATCAGCCAGGTCTTCCAGGCAGCCAGCTTGTCGCATCCAGATCAAAATGATCGAAGGTACAGAATTGTCGAAGCTGAGGTAACAGAAGCTTTTATCCTCTTTGTCCTGAATCATACGTCGTAAACGACCACTTTCATTCTTATCAAAACTGCTGAAGCAGTCCATCA